>JAGPDK010000044.1 GCA_018057605.1 Kofleriaceae bacterium
GAACCCCTTGACCGACTGACATTTCGTGATCGCCGCCGTCAAGGTCGTCTTGCCGTGGTCAACGTGACCAATGGTCCCGATGTTCACGTGCGGCTTATTGCGGACAAATTTCTCTTTCGACATGACTGCGGATCTCCTGAACTCAGACGGTTAGTTGCGGCCAGCTAGTTGCGATGCGGCGAAAATTCGTCGCGGATTTGCTTGGGTACGGGTTGGTAATGATCGAATCGGAGGGAGCAAGTTGCGCGTCCACGGGTCTTTGACCGAAGGTCGGTTGAGTACCCAAACATGGAAGCCATTGGAACGAAACAGGCGCAGGTCTGTACACCAGGACGGGCGGTGATTCCAGTGATCTTTCCGCGTCTCGCATGTAAATCTGCAATAACTTCACCTAAACAGTCATCGGGAGTGACTACTTCGACGAACATAACCGGCTCCAGCAGCGCTGGCTGGGCTTCCATAAGTGCTTGCGTAGTAGCTTTGAACGCCGCGGTTTTGTACGCAGCGTTACAAGACTCGACGGCGTGATATGCGCCGCCGGTGATCTCAACTTCGACATCCGTGGTTGGGTGTGACGAAACAACGCCACGCTCCAACGCCTCATTGACGCCGCTTTCAACGGCGGCGCGGAACTCCGTAGGAATGCTGTCGGATGGCGCATTAAACGTCACCAAAACGCCTGCACCGGCTGCGCGCGGGTTTGCACGCACACTCACTTCGGCGAATTCAGCTCTGACACCAGCGGGTCGGCGAATCGTCGCCGTGGCACTTGCGGTGGTTGCGATGGTTTCGCGGTAAGCCACTGCGGCCCTGCCCGATTCACACGGCACATGAAATTCACGGCGAATGCGCTCTACCGCGATCTCTAAGTGCAGTTCGCCGAGACCGTATAACAAGGTGCGGCCGGTTTCGTGGTCGATCCCGGTACGCAGCGACGGATCTTCATCGACGATGGTGGCCACTGCGTTGGCCAAGCGTGGCTGATCTTCGGCGCGCTCAGCTTCAATGGCCAAGGCGATGACGGCTGGAGGAATCGCGATGGCTGGAAGTTCGTAGCGTAAGCCAGCCGGATATAACGTGTCGCCAGTAGCAACCGCACCGCCGACCATGGCGCCGATCATGCCTTCGGTTAACTCTTGCACCGTCTCAGTAGTGTTGGCTTGGACCCGAACCAGGCCCTCAACCAAAACGTCGTTACCGGTGCGGCTGTTGATCACGCGATCGCCGGTTTTTACGGTGCCACGATACACCCGAATGAAGGCCAAGCGGCCCATGGATGTGCGCATCAGTTTAAAAACTTGGGCGACAACGGCAGGTCCAGGCAATTCGCCGGTCCGAACATCAGCGGCTGATGGCAACACATCAACAATTGCGTTGAGCAGCGGCTCAATGCCGATGTAGCGCTTCGCAGCGCCAAGCAGTGCGGGGACTACACGACCAGCTATCGTTGCGCGCCGCAGGGCTGCCGTGATGGAGGCGTTACTGGCATTGCCAGCGAGATAAAGCTCAAGCAATTCGTCGTCGTGTTCTGCGATACTTTCAAGCATTTGCTCGCGTGCCGCCGCTGTCGATACAGCGAGATCGGTTGGCAATGTCGCAACGGTTTCGCCATTGGCTAAATACCCACGCTTATCAACCAAGTCGACAATGCCAATGAATTCGCCTGCGGCGTTATGAATCGGACTTTGCACCAACACCGGATTACAGCCCAAGCGTTGGCGGATCTGCTCAATGGTGCCAGGCACGTCGGCGCCGACGCGATCACATTTGTTGAGAAATACGATGCGCGGCAACCCAATACGATTAGCTTGATGCCACACCGCTTCGCTTTGTGGCTGTACGCCTTCAACGGCACAAAACAACGCAACCGCGCCATCGAGTACCCGCAGCGAACGCTCAACTTCCATAGCGAAGTCAACGTGGCCAGGCGTGTCGACCAGATGCACCAGGTGACCGCGCCACAACAAGGTGGTTGCGGCAGCGGTGATGCTGATGCCACGCTCCTGCTCCTGGGTCATCCAGTCAGTGAACGTAGTGCCATCATCGACTTCGCCGACCCGACTAATCGCGCCAGCACAATGCAAGATCCGCTCGGTGGCGGTGGTCTTGCCTGCGTCAACGTGCGCTACGATTCCGAGGTTTCGGATCTGCGCAGGTGCCCATGTTGGGTCAGGGACGGAATTTCGAGAGCTAACCCGCATGGTGATGTTCGAGAGAATTCGAAAGCACGCGGGGCACCGACGGATATCCGTCAGTTGCGACTCTAATCAGCACACAGCGTACCGTGTGGGGACTAGGGATAGAGCTTATTGGTTCGGTATCAACTTAAGGGACACCGCCTAACAAGCCCCGCAGGCAAATAGCTTCGATTTCTGTTCTCGTCTCCTCGGGTTAGATAAAAAGCAAAGCGCCCAGAACGGGCGCCACGGTTACGTCTGAAACCAGACGCGTGCTGTTACCAGCGGTAGTGTGCAAACGCTTTGTTCGCGTCTGCCATTTTATGAACGTCTTCGCGCTTCTTAACCGCATTACCGCGATTTTGGGCAGCATCGACAATTTCATTGGCGAGGCGGTCCATCATGGTGCGCTCATTGCGATTACGTGCGTACTCAGTGAGCCAGCGCATACCTAACGCCATAGAGCGATTCGGCCGAACATCGACAGGCACTTGGTACGTTGAACCACCAACGCGGCGGCTCTTAACTTCGACGCGTGGGCGAACGTTCGCCAATGCGCGGTCCCACACCTTCAACGGGTCGTCTTTGGCACGCTCTGCGACCATGTCGAGGGCTCCGTAGACGATACCTTCAGCGACGGCTTTTTTGCCGTCCATCATGATGATGTTGACGAACTGCGTAATCCGACGACGGACATCCAACGGGGCGTCCGTGAACTTTGGATCCGGTAGAACAACGCGCTTTGGTACTTCACCTTTACGTGGCATAACTTCCTCTTACCTGACTCAAGCTTATTTCGGACGTTTCGCGCCGTATTTCGAGCGCGATTGCTTGCGGTTCGCAACACCGGTGGTGTCGAGGGTGCCGCGAATGATGTGGTAACGAACGCCTGGAAGGTCTTTAACCCGACCGCCACGAATCAACACAACCGAGTGCTCTTGCAGGTTGTGACCTTCGCCAGGAATGTACGACGTGACTTCCATCTGATTGGTCAAACGAACGCGAGCGACCTTGCGCAGCGCCGAGTTTGGCTTTTTCGGCGTGGTGGTATACACGCGGGTGCAAACGCCGCGTTTTTGCGGACATTCCTTGAGTGCAGGAGATGCACTCTTAACTCGGACCTTCTCGCGTCCTCGTCGGACTAACTGATTAATTGTAGGCATGTGGACCGCTGGAGCAAAGGACGATTACAGTTGCAAAAAAAACTTGGCCTGGGCCAAAGGAACCGCGTGATTCTATGGATCGCGGGCTTTCTGTCAAGCGCCTTGTGTTGCCAATGCTCAGGATTATGAGGGGAAAGGCAGCGAACCCTGCGAATTCTGACAGGATCCCGATCAAAAACATCCCGGACGTGGACTTGTGTCAGCTGGGCCCGTGGATGGCAGAATCTCCCTCAGGTACTTGTACTCATCATCGCAAAAGACCCCTGGCCCCAGATCCTGCAGCTCGGCGCGCTCAAGGAATGGGCGATCGCCGCCGGAGTCCATCAAACGATTAGGCTCATCACCGCTATTGTGAAAGCCATCCATAAAAGGGTTGGCCAAGCCCAAGGAGTGACCGATTTCATGGGCCAGTGTGCCGCCAATGAGGTTACCCAGCACGTAAATCGCACAAGCGATGCGATCTTTGCGATTGCCCGCTGGGCAGGATTCACCCGATGTGAGTGGAGCGATCGTGCCGCCCAAATCACTTGATTGGACCGGACTCCCGCCGCGATCAGTGCGGAATTCGTCAAAAATCTTATCGAACACCGGGTCAGCACCGGCCACGGACTTGGTTAAGTTGCCAGGGTTAAGCGAGAAGCCCATCATCGAACGCACAAACACCCCACCAAAACCGGGGTAGCCGTCCTGTTGCGTCACTGCATTAACGCCGCCGAGGCGATCATATAACCGCAGGTTGCCGTCATCCTTGCCGGGTGAATTGTCGTAGCCGAACAACCCTAATCCGTTCGGGTCGACGCCGTGGAGCTCCACATGCTCGTACAGTGCGAAGTCGGTAGGCGCGACAGTTCTGCATTCCAGATTAACCCCTGCATACGTTCGATTCACCACCGTCAAAATGCGGTCGCGTAATCGGCTATCCACGGCCCGCATGCCAAAATCGCGGAGAGCTTCCACGTAATCCGGCCGGTAGTCCAAAAATACCACCTGGCGAATCGGCGCAATGGTCAGCGTCACCGCGGTAGTTCGGCCAACCACGGTGGTGCCCTGGTACACAGTGGTTGGTTGAATCGTCCCTGTAAACGTACCGGTTTCTTTGCGTAGATCGATGGCCATGCCCAGCGCGTCGTCGGTATTCATGACGTAACGCACCAACTTACCCGCAGCGAATTCAGGAATCAGAGTCATCGCCACCGGGGCCTGCGCGCCATCAGACCGCGCGAACACCCCACGCAAGTCTAGCTCGGTCGAGGCGCCAGCTTCGCCACCGACAAATCCGCCGCCTTCAATATTCACAAACTGTCCAAGGCTGACCGATGTAGGACTGACACGGAACACCTGTGACTCGACCAGGTCGAACGTCACATCCACGGGATCCGCAGCTTCGGATCCGCTGGGCATCTTGTTAACGACTTCAACGCTGCCAATAAATTGCCCGGCTTCGATACCGGCAATGCGCGGTGAGAAAGCAAAAATTGCATGCCGCCGTGACAGCGCCATGGTGTTCGCAAGCGGCACCTCATTCACCGGCACCGGTTGACACGGCCCGTTGCCGCCAAGTTTAAAACAGCCAGTCAGCCGCGCAACCGAATTGCCTTCATTGCCACCCAATAGAAAATCAACGCCTTCGACCAAAATCTGCTCATTGACGAAGATGACACCGTTGCTTTGAATGCGTGTGATGGAAGGAATCAGCTTCTGCCGAAACTGCAGCGTGAGGTTGAGCGCTGGCGTCTTGTAACGTTGCCCATTCACTTCCGACACGACCTCAACGGTGGCCGTGCCGGTAAAATCCACATCGCCCCCCACTGAGTCGATGACGGGAGCGTCGATCGCTGCGGTCAATGTGCCGAAATCGACAAAGCTGACATCGAGCTGTACATCGACGGGGCTGCCATTCGCCGTTCCAACCAAATGGAGCGTCGAAGCCCCCCATTCAATATCCACAAATGAATCACCTGTTAACACTAATGTTGTGCCGGGAATAACCTTGGTGGGGCCAACGGCCGTTAACTTGAGCGATTCCAGGCCAACATCGGGGTGGTCCGAGCTTGCACACCCCGCCCCCAGGACCAGGCCCAGCGCCGCCGCAACGGCCAAGCGCTGCGGCCACGCACTCACAACTGACAATCGATTCGCCATAAATTAGATTTTGGTGACGGAGATTGAATACGGGGCGGAAGAAGCAGCAAAGCCTCGTACGACGAAATAGTAATCGCAGCCATTTGGCCCTGGACAGCCAGTCGCAATAGTTTGTTGCGTGGTTTCATTCGAGACCGCACCTTGGCCCAACGCACTCTCGCAGGAGGTCGGATCGGCTTCACTGCATGGCGTCAAGTCAACCCCGGAGTCGTTGTAGAAGTGCAGATCGAGGTCTTGAGTTGAATTCGTTTGGTTGAACGTTAACACGACCTTAATTGTGTCGCCGTTGACAAACCGCACCCGATACCAATCGTCGTCGTTCGGACAAATCTGATTGCTTGCCGACGTATGCGGCAGCGTCAGCGGGTTACTGCTGACCTTGGGCCGGGCCTGGCTGCGGCCGTCGTCGTCCTCAGAAGCGTCATCGACGCACGTGGAACAGGTTTCGGCGCGTGGGTCGTAATCCAAGAGGTAGCCGTTGCGCGCATAGCCGTAGCCGTAGACCCGCGTATAGTACGTGCCGGCAGCTAAACATTTGGTGATCATTTCGTTCGCCGACCGAGATGTCGACGAAGTGATACGCGTGCCATCCGACCGATATAAGCCTAAATCGAGATCGGTGCTGGCCTCTCCTGCGATTTCCAAATTGACACGCGACGACTCCGTCAAAAAGATCTTGTACCAATCATCGTCGGCCAACGTGGTGCTGCCGGAACGTGGGCAACTGACCATGTCGTAAAGCGCTGAGTCTAACGCTGGCTGCGCCGACGCTTGGCTGCGGGAATCGTTTTCTTCGTACATATCGTCTTCACACATCGCGCCAATAGCGGAACATGACCCGCTCACCGGCACGCACTGCCGGCCCATCATGCCGTCGACCGAAGACACCGCTGACGACGAACATGTGTAGCCCGCAGGACATGATCCGGTGCACGCCTGCAAGCAGAACGCATCGCCGCTTGCACCCACGCGAACACACAAGTCACCGTCATTGCCACATTGCTGGTCGCCAGAACAACCGTTGCACAACCCAGCGTCGCCGGTGCCACTACTGGTGACCTTCATGAAGAACGTATTGGATGTCGTCACGTGGTCACAATTGCCCATCGTGTCGTCATCGTCGTCGGCAACAATGACGTAGTACAGATTGGAGCTAGTGCCCGAAGGTTGGTCAAAAACTGGATTTGGAATTTTTGCGGCCCAGGTGCCACTTTGTAAATTGCCGCTCGTGAGCGCCATCGTGATTTGAGTCATTTGGCCAAGATCTGGCGGAACGCTGGGCTGGGTCGCCGAATAGTACAGCAACGGCGCTTGCTTGAGGCCAACGTCATCGGTAACGGTTGCCGTGATGGGCAGATCCAGAATCGAATTGACATTCTGCGCGGAGTGGACAACCCCGGGGCTTTGGCCGGGACAATCTTGGCGGACGCGACCGCGTAACACCAGCAGATAGTTCTTCATGGCTTTGGGATTTTCCAAATCGTCAGCCGACAACGTCAATGTGTAGCGACTTTCGGCATCGACTTGCGCTTGGGTTGGACACCAGCGCCATTCTGCGGTCGTGCCATCAACGGCCATCAGCGTGGCATTTTCGATTAACGGTTCTTCTTGCGCGATTTCAACTTGAGCGGTGTCTTGATCTTCGACGACGATATTGAGATCAATACAGTCGGTGCGAGTCAATTCGATGGTTGATCCGCTGCCCAACGGCTCACGGAAAATCGGCGCGCTTGCGGACCCGATGGATGACCTGATCGTTACCTTGACGGTCGTCTTGGTGTCGTGATCTCCGTCCGAAACGATAAAATCGAAATTCCAATCGCCAATATCCGCGGCAACCGGTGTCCAACGAAAAAGCCCGGAATTCGTCGGCGTGCGCGCCACCGTGGCCCGGCCGCCGAGGCCAGGCACATCGGAGGTAAACCGGTAGCTGAGGTTGTCCCCATCCAAATCGACCCCACGCAGTTCCACTTTGAGCTCGACCCCGACTTGCCCGATTTGGTCGCTTAAGGGCTCGAATGTGGGCGCAGCCCCGCCGCCGCAGCCGATGCTGGGGACAACTGTACCTGTCAAGACTGTGCAGAACGCCAAAATTGTCGCGATCGGTGTCCGACCGTGGGGTGCTAAGCTCATGAGATTCCTCCGACTCTGGCAAGAGAGTACCAGCACTCACAGATGGATGTGCAACAATTGCGCCGGTGTTCACCGCAATCTGCGGTAGGATGTGGCTGGTCATGCGTATCGTTAAACTACGGCTCAAAACTGCACAGGAGTGGGAGACGTACTGCGCTACCGGCGACCACGGACTGTTCGTGCCAAGTACGACGCATCTAACCCAAGGCGAAGATATCATCGTCGAGATTGGCTCCGCGCTGCTGCCCAACGATGTCATGGTGCGCGGTCGCGTTGAGTCATGGCGACCGGCCCTGCCCCGCGCCCGCGTACGTGCCGGTGCAAACTTATCATTTACCGACGACGAACAAAAGAAGATCGCATTTGTCAGCGATGTAATGCGCGGCGTGCGCGGCGCCACGCGCAAACGCAAATTCCCGCGTCTGCCGGTCCGTATCGCGGCCCACTATCGAACCCGCTCATCCAGCGAATTGCTGCCCATCAGCATCACCGAGATCGCCGTCGGTGGCGCGCTATTGGAAACTTCTGAGCCGTTGCCACTCAACGATGAGTTGATTATTGAAATCGCGTCCCCCGGCGCCACCGCTGCGTTGGCGATTCTCGCGACGGTTTCGTACCGTGGCGCAGGCACCGCGACCGGCGTAAAATTCATGAACCGCGATGCCCACGGCCGTCGCCGCATCACTGAACTCGTGCGACGTTTTAAAGATGCGCCGTAAACGCAGTGGCCCACCGCGCCATGGCGCGGTGCAGCCGGTCGCTAGCGCAGTTGCGGATCTGCTCGAGGCCCGCGGGCTTACGCGCGCGGTGCGCGGCAATCGCATCGCCGTTGAATGGGAACAGTTGGTTGGGCCACGCATTGCCAAGCACTGCGTGCCCGACGGCATCGTTCGTGGCGCATTACTGATCCGCGTGGCCTCATCAGCATGGTTGCACCAACTGACCTTGTTGCGCGCTTCGCTGCTCGCGAGTTTGCTAGAAGCGGTCGGTTCGCCTCCGCTGTTTTCCGAATTGCGCTTCGTGCTGGGCAACGGGGTGATTGGGCCGGGCGCAGCGCCGACGCATCCTCGCGCCGCCACGCCGGTCTCGCCTCGCCCTGAGACCCAATACACCACCGCACATCAAATCATCACCGAAGTCGACCAGGTCGATGATGCCGAACTGCGCGCGCTCATCGGCGCAATCCGGCTCAAGTACGCGCGGTGATGATTGGAGGGAACTTGTCCGGCGCACTCGGCCGACCACCAGTTGACTACTTGGAGGCGCCACTCAGGGCCGAGCCGCCAATGGTCAACAGCGCGGCAAGATCTTCATCGTTGAAGCGCAGCATGCCACCAAAAAAGTAATCGCGACCGAAGCGCAACGTGTCGAACTGAGTCGGCACGGTGGCGGTGCCAGCGTTGATCGTCAGCGTGCCCGGGGCATTAAGCGCATCGTCGATACCGCCCAAGATGTACAAGCTGCGGAACACTTCGACGGCCATCGCGAACTTGACCCGCGGGAAGCGATCAAAACTGGCATCAAACGCATCGAGCGACAACCGTAGCGATTGATCCCACCATCGGAGATTGGCGTCTGCACCAACACCGCCGCTGGATTCTTTGATGCCGTAACGCAACGTCAACCAACTGAACCGCTTGGCAAATTGAAAGGTGAAGCGAAAGTTGTCCTCGATTACCGCTTTACGAGTCCAATTATCTGGATCGACGCGCGGATCAAACTCCAGCGTTGTGGTCGGATAGCCGCCGCGCGGGCCCTTTTCAAATTCAACCAAGTAGAATTTATCAGGGCGGGTGTGCAATTCGACGCTGACATAGTGCCGCGCCAAACCTGCAAAAACATTATATTCCGAACGCAGCCCAACATAGGTCCGCATGCCAAATAGAGTGCCGAGAAACCCCCGTGCACCGTCGGTGATATCTTCCACATTGTCGGCAATGGCGGGGTCATTAACCAACCGCCCCAGGGTGCCTTGGTTGCCGTCGATTTTATCGGTGATGCTGGCCGAGGTATCGATGACTTGATCGAGTTTGTCGAGTTTGCCGCGCACCGCAGCGCCGGTAAGTTCCAACTCTGACTTTGCCGATGCGACCAGGAGTTTGGCTTCACCGGCGGCAGCGTCGAGATTATCCAAAATTTTCACGACTCGGCCATCAGCGGTTTGCGTCAGCGAACGAATGTCGCCGGTAATCGCCTCGATGCGCCCCATCGTGCGATTGGCTCGCTCCAAAATATCCGAGACGTTGCTGGCCTCTTTTTGGATCATGGAATCAACACGCGACGCCACTGATGACAGCGGCCCGTTAACAATGCGGCGAACGTCGTCGGACAAGTCCTTGACCGAGAGCAAAACGTTATCAACTTTTGCTAAGGTCGCCTCGGACTGATGCATCAACGCGTCGGGCGACGTGGCTTCAATAACCCGCATGACTTGACTGTTAGCGACCAACAACGTGTGAGTTTCTTTGTCGCCGTCAGGCCCCACGGTTTCGGCACTGCCCGGATCAATTTCTAAGTAGTGATCACCTAGCAATGATTTGGACTTTTTCACGACCGTGGCGCTGTCCCAAACTTTGACATCGCTGCGCACGCGGAATTTCACGCTGGCGTACCGACCATCGATCGACAACGATGTTACTTGGCCAACCGGCAGGCCAGCGATCACAACCTTCGAACCCACGGGTAACCCCGAAGCATCGCGAAACCGCGCATATAATGGATAACCGGATCCGCCGGTGGAATCGGAACTCAGGCTCTTCCAAACTGCATAACCGCCACCGGTCATCAGCAAAAACAGCACCGCAACTTTAACGCCGGCGGAAACCGATTTCACAGCGCAGCTCCTGCGGCTATCGCCTGCTCAAGGCTAACCCCAGAGGTCCGAATGAATTCATACAAATACGGATCGCGATTCGCAAGAATCTCCGCGACGGTCCCGGTTTGCGAAATGCGGTGCTGATGCAGCATGGAGATGCGGTCAGCGATGCGAAAAACCGAGGCCATGTCGTGAGAGATTACCACCGACGTGACCCGATACTTCTGGGCTGCGGCCAAGATCATTTCATCAACGTTACGCGTGGCCAGCGGATCGAGCCCCGTGGTTGGTTCATCAAAGATGACGATCTCGGGTTCCAATACCAGCGCGCGGGCTAACCCTACCCGTTTGCGCTGACCGCCCGACAATTCACCAGGAAATTTTTGCTCGGTGCCTTCAAGCCCCAAGATGTGCAACTTATCCAAGACGATCTCGCGGATTTCAGCCTTTGATTTTTGCGTGTGTTCCTTGAGGGGGAACGCACAGTTTTCTTCCACCGTGAGCGAATCGAACAATGCCGAAAACTGAAAAACCAAGCCGAACTTGCGCCGAAACTTAGCCAGGGCCGAGGGGTTCAACGCCATGATATCGACGCCATCGACATACACATGCCCGGCATCGGGGCGCAGTAAACACATTAAATGTTTGATCAACACCGATTTGCCCGCACCCGAGGCGCCCAAAATCACATTGACCTTACCGCGCTCCAGATCGAGGTCGATGCCGTCGAGCACTTGATTCGCACCAAAGGCCTTTTTTAAACCGCGAATGCGAATGTGCCAACGTGGATCAGCCACCGTAACATCGTCGCCCGAAGCTGAGGCCACAGCGGCGGCAACAGGCACGCGCGGCGTGTCGGCGCGGCCCGCCATTACCGCGGCTCCGTAGTTAACCGAAGCAAAACATCGGTCAGGAAATAATCACTAACGAGAATCGCGATCGACGCGATCACCACAGCGCGCGTGGTTGCAAGCCCGACCCCACGACCACCGCCCGACGCGTTGTAGCCTTGATAACAACCAATCAAGGTCACCATGAATCCGAAGATCACCGATTTAATCAACCCTTGGACTACGTCCATCGGCAGCAGGATGTCTTGAGTATTCGCGATGAACTGGCCTTCGTTCACGTTTTGGCCGTGCACGGCAATCAAGTATGCGCCGGCCATCCCGACGACGAAAAACAATAACGTCAACACCGGGCCAAGCAATGCGCCAACCACGATGCGCGGCAACACCAGATATTGAATCGGATTTACGGCCATCGATTCGAGCGCATCGATCTGCTCCGAGATACGCATCGTACCGAGTTCGGTGGCGATACCCGAGCCGGCGCGCCCAGCCAGCATCAAGGCGGTTAACACCGGTGCTAACTCGACCGCCAAAGCCTTACCCGTCGTGCCACCTGCGTACGACTCCAAGCCAAACTGGCGAAACGCGAACACAGCTTGCAGCGACATCACCATGCCGGTGAACGCGCCAACCAACAACACAATCGGTAGGCTACCAAAGCCAATGTACTCGGCGGCCTCAAGGTAATTTGCAGCGCGGACCGGTCGCCGCGGCAACCAGGCTAACGCGCGCCCCGCTAACATCAAGTGACCACCTAGGGCGTCAAGGAAGTGAACGACCGGCCGAAAAGCATCGAGCACGCCGCGCCAGATAGCGGCACCAACACTCGACGTTTGAGGCGTACCACCAGGGGAGGCTGGAACGGGGTTGGTCACAAGTCTCCACCAATATAGGTCCGCGGCACCCGCTTGGACATGCCACACGTCACTTCATACTCGGTAAGCCCGGTCCATTCAGCGAATTGCGCAGTCGATATTTGGTCACCATTGGCATCGCGGCCTAGCAAGACGGCACTATCGCCACTACGCACGCCCGGCGCATCACTTACATCAGCAATTGCGATATCCATGCTGACGGCCCCGACGAGTGGACAACGTACGCCGCCGATAATCACGCAAAACGCACCAATGGCACGCTTGGGCAACCCATCGGCATAGCCCACCGGCAACACCGCAACTCGACTATCGCGGGTGGCCCGCCACAACCCACCATAGCCAACACAACTGCCTGCAGCGACGGTGCGCAATTGCGCAACTTCGGTCACTAACCGCATCGCTTGGCGGCGCGGGCGCTTGAGCTGCGCATCACTTGACCAATGGCCGTTACCGTACAACGCCAAGCCAGTGCGTACGGCGTCCATGCGCGCGGTAGGAAACATCATCGCACCGGAACTGTTTGCAGCGTGACAAATTTTGACAGCGATGCCCGCTTGCTGCAATTGGGTGTGGACCTCAGCGAAACTCGCCAGCTGGCACATCGTCGACGACATCGGGTCATCGGGAGAATCCGAATCGGCGTTGGCAAAATGCGTCATCAGCCCGACGATGCGGACGCCTTGTCGTTGCGCCGTCACCGCAAGTGCGATGGCATCGGCAGGGAGCACGCCGAGCCGACCCATGCCGGTATCGATTTTGAGATGTACATCGACGGCAACGTTGCGTCGGCGCGCAAGTCCGGCCAGCGCTGCAATCTCTTCAGCATCGGAGACTACAGGGGTCAGCGCCAGCCCAAGCAGTTCATCTTCGCCACCAAGTTGCGACGGCCCCATGACCAAGATCGGAGCAACGATTCCCGCATCGCGTAGCACGACGGCTTCTTCGACCAAACTTACCGCAAACCCAGCGACCGCGCGCTTGGCTTCGAGGGCCCGGGCAACGACGATTGCGCCATGGCCGTAGCCATCAGCTTTTACCACTGCATACACGTTGGTGCCTGTCAGCGCGTTGATGGCGCCGGCGTTTTCGACGATCGCGCCAAGATCGACCTCGACCCGAGTGCGGCGAATCATCGTAGATTGGGTGACAGCGTAAGACATCGGGGACGGTTGGCTTGGATTTGGCGCTTTACCAACCGCGCTGTCAAGCTACCACGGACGCTCAGGCAGCTTTGCGTTTCTGGAGCTTGTCGATCAAGCCCTGCGTAACCACCAATGATCGGCCACGCGCGATAATGAGGCCGTCGCGAGCCAATTGATTGTAGGCGCGCGAAATCGTTTCGCGACAACTGCCAATCATGTTGGCGAGTTCTTGCTGGGTCGGGCGACGACGGACAACGAGGCCTTCCGGACTACTAACGCCTTCATCACGGGCTAACCCAACCAGCCGATGAATCAAGCGTTCATTGACATCGCACAGCGCTAGCTGCGCGATCGTTTGATCGGCGCGACGCAAACGGCGTGACATTTCACCGAGCAAATTGAGTGCTGTGCGCGGGTGGGCTTGCACATGTTTGAGCAGGTCTTCCCTCGACAAAACCAACAATTGGGCCGGTTCGACGGCAACGCAATTGGCCGAGCGTGGCGCTTGATCGAACAGCGACATTTCGCCAAAAGACTCACCGTTGCGTAAGATCGACAGCGTGACTTCACGGCCGTTTTCGCCGGCAATGACAACTTTGACACGGCCGCTCATAATGACAAAAAGTGAGTCACCCGATTCATCTTGCGAAACTACGACGGCACCCGACGCAAAGCGCCGCACGGCCACCCGCGCGGTGATGTCTTCAATCGCAGCGATGGACAATGCAGCAAATAGTGGCGAACGTGCGACCGCGGCGCGAATACGCGCCGGATCCTCGCCGGCATGGGCCGCGAGCGGCGCCGCCGTGACGCGCAGCGGCACAACATTGCCCGACGCCACTTGGGCTGACGCCCGTACGCCTTGAACACCTTGAACACCGTGAACACCCTGCGAACTAGCCGAACTATTATGAAGAGTCATAAGCGAACTCCCTAGGATCCGGATATGGACCTATCCAGACCTATCGCAAGCGCCGTGCCGACCAGGAGATCGACTAGGATTTGTGACACTTCGGACACTTGCGAGGTTGCAGCCCCCTAAGGCTGTGACTAAATCTTCACATTTGTGCCACACCCTGTGACTTTGATGTCGTACTTGGATGACCGCCTTGCCGCACGCCGGTTCATGGGGTAATTCGAAACACCATGGCAAGCATGACCATTTCAGTTAATGGCGACAATGTAAGCGTTGTCGCTGGAACCACCATCGCACAGCTGCTTGCGCAACTGGGCCTGGGCGGCAAGACCGTCGCCGTCGAGCGCAACCGCGCGATCGTGCCGCGCGCCCAACATAGCGTTGTTGAGCTTGAATCAAATGATCAGCTTGAAGTCGTTACCTTCGTCGGCGGCGGTTGAGCGCGGCCCACCGAACATGGTAACGCTACGCCATGACGGATACTTGGTCGTTGGCTGGTCGCACATGGAAATCACGCATCATCGTTGGCACCGGTAAATACGCCAGTCTCGATGAGACCCGCGCCGCGCTCGACGCCTCGGGCGCTGAAATTGTTACCGTCGCACTGCGTCGCGTCGATTTGAAAAGCGGTCAACCTACGGTGCTTGATGCCATCGACCGCAACCGGTATGTGCTGCTGCCCAACACCGCCGGCTGCTATACCGCCGACGAAGCGATTCGCACGCTGCACCTGGCGCGCGAACTGGGCATGGATGAACTGGTGAAACTTGAAGTCATTGGGGATCCCAAGACATTGTTTCCTGACAATACCGCAACGGTCGAAGCCGCCATTCGCTTGGTCAAAGAAGGCTTCAAAGTCCTGCCGTATTGCTCCGATGACTTGATCACATGCAAACGTTTAGCCGACGCTGGCTGCCTCGCGGTAATGCCGTTGGCAGCGCCGATTGGCTCAGGGTTGGGCATTCGCAATCCACACAACATTCGTTTAATCATCGACAACGTCAACGTGCCGGTGATCGTCGATGCTGGGGTCGGCACCGCATCCGATGCAGCCATTGCCATGGAGCTTGGCTGCACCGCTGTGTTGATGAACACCGGCATCGCGGGCGCGCAAAAACCGGTCTTGATGGCCGAAGCGATGCGGCTAGCCGTCGACGGTGGGCGCAAAGCATTTTTGGCCGGCCGCATGCCGCGCCGCGACTATGCCAACGCTTCGTCACCGGCCTCGGGCCTCATCGAATGACTGTGCGCGTACTGCTGATCACAGATCGTCGGCTGATGGCGGCACATCATGGCGATTTTCGGGCGGCGCTCGCAGCTGCTTTGCCCTACCATCGCGGCCACAGCCGACGCAGCGAAGTTAGCCTGCTTATCCGCGACAAAGATGCCGCGCCCATTGAACGGCGCGCGTTGATCAACATCGCATGCGACGTGTTGCCCGACGACGTACCACTGTTGGTCTCGGGCCACCTGCCGGACGACTTGGCTCCGCCGGTGCTTGCGCGTATTGCGGGCTTGCACGCGCCCGAAGCCATCGCGCTCGCCCCGATGCTACGCGTCCTGAAGACCTGGGCTCGGCCAGCCTTGCTTGGATGTTCGAGGCACAGCGTCGCCGGTGTGGTCGAAGCCGCCAGCGCCGGTGTTTCCTATGTGCAGTTTGGACCAGTGTGGGCGACGCCGTCGAAACGCGGGATGGGCGAACCGCTTGGGCTCGAGGCTGTGCAGCAAGCGCGTGCGGCGTTGCAACAAGCCGGCGCATCAACCCGCCTCATCGCGGTTGGCGGCATCGTCGATGGCTCGTTCGCCGTCCTGGCACGTGCGGCCGGGGCCGATGGGGTCGCGGTCATTCGCGGGGTGTGGTCGTCGACCTCCCCGGCCGATCAACTCGGCCATATTTTACAAGCCGTCCGCCCGGCGACCTAAGGATTTGTGCATAAATTACTGACCCTGCTTTGTGCCGATCCATCGCGACTGGCCGCGTTGCTCGTCAGTCCCGGTATCAGTGCCCGACGGGTATGCACCTTCCTGGCGCCTTGTCGTGCACGTGGCTCGACCCAAGTAGTGGGTCAATAATTCATTTACAAGGCCTAAGGCGCGGGGGCCCGCGCACCAGCTTACCTGGCAAGGCACCGGTGAATTCGCCGTGCTCGAAAATCGCCACGCCAGCCACCATGGTCAGGTCGTAGCCACGGGCTCGTTGCACCAAGCGCCGCCCACCCGTAGGCAATTCGTAGGCGGTTTTGGGTGCCAGAAATTCAAGCCGCGGGTAATCAATTACATTGATATCAGCGCGGTAACCTGGCGCCAGCACGCCGCGATCATCGAGGCCATAAAATGCGGCCGTGTCACGAGTTTGCCGACGAATCACATATTCGAGCGGCCAGCGATCGCCACGTCGGCGATCGCGCGGCCAGTGGGTCAGCATAAAGGTGGGCATGCCACCGTCGCAAATTGCACCGCAGTGCGCGCCCGCGTCGGAAAGTCCCATTTGCACGCGGGGATGGGTCTGCAACTGCTGCACCATGACAAGATCGCCGTGACTGTAGTTGAATAGCGGGAAACACAACATGCCTGCATCGGCTGCTAACACGTCGTATGCCATCTCAAGCGGCGGGCGGCTGGTGCGCAGCGTCATCGCGGCAATCGAATCATCGGCGGCCGGTTCGTAGTCCATCGCTTCGCCACGCTGCGGAAACATTTTCGAAAACGCACGGGTAATAAAATTGAAAAACGGATCGAGCCGGAATCTTGTCGAGCACATCAAGGAACTGCGAGAACGTTTCCCGATGCCGATCACTTAAGTGCATAAGATCGAAACTCTTGAACTTTTCAGTTTACTCTGCAGCACCCTCTCGGACTCGGACCACCGCGCTTGAACCTCGCACCGGTCGCGTCCCGCGCTCCGGCGTTCGCCGGATTCGCGCCATGTCCGGGCCGTCGGCTGTTTTCGTCCATGCACACGCGCACGCCGTGCGCCAAACTCCTGGCCGGCATGCCATGCACAACATTCGTTGGCACACGGCCTGCGCTTGGTTTTGCATGACGAAAACATCTAGTCTCCCACTCCCCAGCGTGCGCGGGGTTCGCTCCATGTTGGGTCCCACTCCCCAGCGTGCGCGGGGTTCGCTCCATGTTGGGTCGATCAACGTCGCCGTGCTGCCATCAGTGTTGCGCTTAATTTGCGTGAGGGTTCTGCCTATCTTCACGGCTCGCCAGCTCGCCGTCGCTTCTTCGACATCGCACATGCGTCCGCGTTTAAAGTCGAAGCAGTGCTCGACATCGCGCGTTGCAGTGGCTTCGACGGTGTCAACGATCGCGCGGCCAGTGCTCTCGCAGGTCGAGTTGCGGCGATGACCACGGCGTTAGCGCGCGGTCGGTAGTTCCGGTGTCCGTCGTCGGTGGTGTCCGTCGTCGGTGGTCAGACGTCCGTGGTCGGCGTAAGTAACAAAAATTACTGAGGGTTTCGTGCAATTTGGCTTAAGTGACCAGCATAGGGAACGTTTCCCAACCCCACTTGATGCCTTCCACCATCGCAGCCCCGGGAATATCCTCGACGCCTTCCATTAAATCGATGAGCCAGGCGTGCTTGTCGGGCCGGGCCGGCGCAAAACCAACGCCGCAATTGCCTATCACCACCGAGGTACAACCATGCCACGACGACGGGGTAAGCTCGCCATCCCAGGTTGCCTGCGCGTCATAATGGGTGTGCATATCTACAAAACCCGGCGTCACGATTTTGCCGCGCGCATCAATCATGCGAGGGGCCGTGCCAACCAGTTGGCCACGACCGGCGATCTCGACGATACGACCATCGCGAATCGCAACGTCGGCGTCACGCCCGGCGTTGCCAAGGCCATCGAATGCTGTGCCGCCAACAATCGTTACATCAAAACTAGCCATACGGTGACGCCAAGACCGCTACCGTGGTCTGAGTTGGGGGCAAACTGCGCGATGCAACGCACGCCGCTATCACGGCCGTGGCAGCGTGGCGCAGTTGCTGCCAGCCGGCACTACATTGGTGGGAAATGCACCTTCCCAATTACCTGGACCGGCGTAATTACACACCCAAATTTCACCGTTGCCACAACTCGCTTTGCCACACCCGATTGTGCTGGTGCCGCGCCATACAACTTGGGTGAAGTGGCCAGCTTGCATGGAGAAACCCGGCTTGGCAAAATTGTAAAGCGCGACTTCGTCGTACCACATGGCCGCCACTTGCTCGGCGGTGAGCGTGCCGCCCATAAGCATCGCTAAGTTTTCACCATACTTGCCGGAGC
>JAGPDK010000423.1 GCA_018057605.1 Kofleriaceae bacterium
TCGACGATTCTGGTTGGTGTTATTGTTGGGTGCGTTGGTCATTGTAGGCGCTGGTTACTTCGTGTTGGTGCGCACCACGCGGCAGTGGTTTGCTTCGGATCTCACGCTGCGTACCAATCTGGCGATCGAAGCGGCGAGCGAGAGTCTTGCTACCCACTGGGGCGACAACAGCGAAGCGCTGCGGCGCACGCTGGTGTCCTTGACCCGCGATGAACGCATCATGGCGGCGGCAGCGTGCTCAGCTAGCGGCTCGCTCGTTGCTGCTTCCGATGCATATCCGGATAGTTTTTCCTGTGAAACGTTGCGGCATCGTGCCCACCGCGAGCACAACGTCGAACAATCATGGTCGTTTGTTGCTGATCTGCCGTCGGGTCGGGTCCATGTCGGTATCGTGCCAGTGCGGGTTGGCAAAGGCGGCGGGTTTGTCGTGTTGATGCATGATCTGAGCTATCTCGACCGCCGTGAAGCAACTACGCGTTGGTTGCTAGTTGCCGCATTCTTGTTGGTAACCATTGGTGCAGTTCTGTTGACCATGATGGCCGCTCGCATCGCGTGGCGTGAATGGACTCAAAGTTTGCGAAACGCGCTCGGCGGCAACGGCCGTGCTGAGTTCTTGCCCTTGCTGCGCGATGTGCAAGAAATGGCCGAACGACTCAGCAATGAACAAAATCGCGAGCAGGTCGGTGGCAGTTGGAGCCCCGAGCGGTTGCGCGCCACCTTGCGGCAACATCTCGAAGGCGAACGGATCGTCGTACTAGCGAACCGCGAGCCATATGTGCACCAGAAGACCGCGACCGGCATGAAGGTATTGCATCCAGCAAGCGGCCTTGTCACCGCGCTCGAACCGGTGATGCGGGCATGCTCTGGCGTTTGGGTGGCGCACGGCAGTGGCAGTGGCGACCGTGAAACGGTTGATGTTCACGACCGTGTCGCTGTGCCACCGGATGCGCCGGCGTACATGCTGCGCCGGGTTTGGCTAACTGAAGCCGAGGAAAATGGCTACTACTATGGTTTTGCCAACGAAGGCCTGTGGCCGTTGTGTCACGTTGCGCATGCACGGCCAACGTTTCGCGCCGAGGACTGGGCGCACTATGTAGCGGTTAATCAACGATTTGCCGATGCTGTCTGCGAAGAAGTCGACGTCGAAGACCCGATCATTTTGGTGCAGGACTACCATTTTGCGTTGGCTCCGAAAATGATTCGGGCTCGACTGCCGCAGGCGACTATCTTGACGTTTTGGCACACGCCTTGGCCAAATGCCGAGCGCATTGGGATCTGTCCGTGGCGAGAAGAGTTGATCGAAGGCCTGCTGGGGTCGAGCATCATTGGCTTTCAAACCCAGCAACATTGCAACAACTTTATTGATTCCGTCGATGCGTTTGTCGAAAGTCGGATCGATCGCGAAACCAAGACTGTTGTGCAAGGCCAACGGCGGACAGGCGTGCGGCCTTATCCGATTTCGATTGAGTGGCCGGTACATTGGCTACCCCAGGTGCCACCCGTCGCGCAATCGCGAAGCCTGGTGCGCAAAGAACTTGGCTTGGCGAGTGATGCGCTGCTTGGCGTTGGCGTTGACCGTTTGGATTACACCAAGGGAATTGAAGAACGGCTGCTTGCAGTCGACGAAATGTTGCTGCGCTATCCAGAGTTTCGAGGACGATTTACGTTTGTGCAGTTGGCCGCGCCGAGTCGGACCAAGATTGAACGCTATCGTGAACTCAACGATCGGGTTGAAGCTGTCGCAGCAAAGATCAATGCCACCTGGGGCAGTGGCACGTACAGCCCGATCATTTTGTTGCGCGCACATCATGAGCCCCTCGATGTGTTTCGGTACTATCGCGCAGCCGAAGTTTGTTACGTGAGTAGTTTGCATGATGGGATGAACTTGGTGGCCAAAGAATTTGTGGCGGCTCGCGACGACGAGCAAGGCGTGCTCGTGCTCAGTCAGTTTACTGGCGCGGCGCGGGAGCTGTCCGAGGCGCTCATCGTGAATCCGTACGATCTACGACACGCCAGCGACGCACTGGCGGTTGGGCTCAAGATGCCAGCCAACGAGCAGCGCGAACGCATGCGCTCAATGCGTCGTTTGGTAGCGGAGTTCAACGTGTATCGGTGGGCCGGGCAGATGTTGGTTGATGCCGCCGAAGTGCGGCGCAAAGAGCGCATGTTTGGACGTTTCCCCAAGCGATTTTTTCAAAAGGCAGCGCTGTGAGTGTGACACCAGCAAAGGCCCGGCTCGCGCCAATGCTTTCGATCTTAGGCGAAAAGCAACGCTTACTACTCCAAGGTTTGACCGGACCTGATGCGCTTGTGGTGTTTGATTTTGACGGCACCCTTGCGCCGTTGGTCGCCGACCGCGACAACGCTGTGATGCGGCCTGCTACGGCGGCGTTGTTTCAACAGGTTTGCGCCACCTATCGTTGTGCAATAATCACGGGGCGGGCCATCGCAGATGTCCAAGCCCGCCTGGCCGGCGCAACGGTGATCAGTATCATCGGCAATCACGGGATGGAACCTGCGCTTGGGTTAGATGCGAGTGTAAGCGACGTGCGCGAGTTGTTGCCGCAGCTGGTTGCGAAGTTCTCGGCCGAGCCGATGTTTGAGATCGAAGATAAAACCTACTCGCTAACCATTCACTACCGGCGTCACGCGTTTCGCCAAAAAGCGCGCGCTTTAGTCTTGCGTGCCGTCGAGCAGTTGGCCCCGCAAATGCGGGTGGTAGAGGGCAAATGTGTTGTAAATCTACTGCCGCTCACAGCTCCACACAAAGGTGATGCGCTAGCGGCTTTGCGTCGAACCTACGCAGCAACGGTTACGCTTTTCGTTGGCGACGACGTTACCGATGAAGACGTCTTTGAACTACCAGCCGATCCGGATCTCATCACGGTGCGCGTTGGACAGCGAAAAAACACTGCCGCACGGTACTTTTTGCGCAACCAACGTGAGATTGACAGCCTACTCCGCAGGATGCTGGTACTTCGAACGCTGGAACCTACCCATGAAAACCTCCCCAGTGGCGCGCAAAGCGTCGACACCTGATGTGCAACTTGAGCCTTCGCTGGCATTTTTGCGGCGGCTCTGGCGCCTCAATAGATCGCTCGAACTACTATCGACGCGGATGGAACGCGCGCTGGGCCTGACGGCTCAGCAACGCCTGGTGTTGCGCTGTATCGGCCGCGGTCCCTCCATCACGCCGGGGCAGTTGGCCGAACTTTTACATCTTGATCCCGGTACAATTTCGTCCGCCGTGAAACGGCTCGGTACCAAAAGGTTGATCGCACGCACCATCGACCGCAAAGATTCCCGCCGCGCGTTGCTAACCCTGACCGCAGCCGGCCGGCGATTAGATGATGCGAATTTACAAGGTACCGTAGAAGCATGCGTGCGCCGCCTGCTGGTGGAGACGTCGCCGGCCAAACTGCACGCGCTCGCTGCGACCATTGATCGCTTGACCACGCTGCTTGATGAGACCGAGCCGCCGCCGGGCATTGCGGCGGCGCGGCTGCGGGTTCATCGGGGCTAGTATCAATGCCGGCCACACAAGGCGACCGCGCAGTACCGACCGCAGTTAACGGCGCTTGGTAGCGTGGTCGGTCTTGGCAATCCACTCGGCATCTTTGCTGATATCCGGTCCAAACTTTTCCAACGCTGCCATTTCTTCGGCTAGCGCCAACCAACCGCCGGGTGTGACTACTCTTCATTGCGTGGCGGGCGCGGCGGCAGCGTAGCGCGGTCGAGCACGTCGTCGGGAAACGGCACCACGATCGGTTTGCGCTCAGGATCTGCAAGGAACTTCACCCAGGTTTCCACTGCGATTTTGTACTGGCGAAACGACACAGGACTTTCGTCGATATCGATGTAGAGATTTTGGAACCAGACTTCGTGCGGGGTGATAAACGCTATATGCGCATTGCCGTCGGCTTCGATGTATTGGGTTTTACCCGATTCGATATCTCGTATGCCTGCAAGAATCGTCGCTCCTGAGCCCTCGGCACTTTGGATGTCAGACATCAAGGCAGAACACATTGAGCCAAAACCATCGACCGATTTTTGCCAAGTTGTTGACACCGTGTCGTTGTCACTTACTTCGATCCATGACTGGCGACCAGGCAGTTTGCCAGTGGTAACCATTGCGGCCTTGAGAAACAGCATTGTTAGTTGCCTTTCGGATAGAAAGTGATGGTTCCGTTGATCGCGTATCCTTCAATTCGAATACCGCTCGGCGAAGTCCCAACCCATTGAAGTAATTTTTCCGGAGACGATTCACGCACCTTAAACGCCTCAATGACCTCGTACTTGATTCTTGCAACCGACCAGTCAGCCGGAAAAAAGCTGGACTTTACAAACTTGTCTTTCCACCGCTTACTGTTCTGGTTCCAAATCTCAACTTTCGCTTCATAGACCCCATTGTCGTGATAGCTGATTTCAGCCCCTGGCTTGATACGTGCTGAACCATCCGCAGAACTTTCAGCGTGATAGCCTTTGGCGTCGCCCCTTTTAATTTCCCCGCGCAGCACATGGTCCCAGTCAAAATTGTGTGCGGCTTCCACCGCGTGGTCGGTCTTGGCAATCCACTCGGCATCTTTGCTGATATCCGGTCCAAACTTTTCCAACGCTGCCATTTCTTCGGCTAGCGACAACCACCTGCCGAGTGTGGCTACTCTTCATTGCGCGGCGGGCGTGGCGGCAGCGTAGCGCGGTCGAGCACGTCGTCGGGAAACGGCACCACGATCGGTTTGCGCTCAGGATCCGCGAGGAACTTCACCCAGGTTTCCACCGCGAGTTTGTATTGGCGAAACGACACTGGACTTTCATCGATATCGATGTAGAGATTTTGGAACCAGACTTCGTGCGGAGTGATAAACGCGATATGCGCGTTACCGTCGGCTTCGATGTACGACTCGGTCCCATTTTCAATTGCGCGAATGTCTTCAAGCGCTGTCGCCCCAGCTCCTTTTGCACTTTGAATATCGCTCCTGAGCGCCATGCACATCGCTGCAAATTTGTCGACAGATTTTTGCGGAGTCGTTGACACACGGTCGTTGTCGCTAACTTCGATCCAAGCTCGGCGAACATCGTGGTCATGGACTTGGCCAGTTGTTACCGTTGTCGCTTTTAGATAGAGCATCATCATTTTCCTAAGGGATAAAACGTAATTGTGTCTGCGCGGAGATACCCTTCAATCGTGATGCCGCTCGGGGATTCACCCGTCCACATCGCTGGGTTATCTGCAGAAAATTTGTGCACCTTAAACGCTTCGATGACTTCATA
>JAGPDK010000424.1 GCA_018057605.1 Kofleriaceae bacterium
TCTCATACGAACGGCACAAGTTTTCCAGCTGCGACGCCGGCATGCGCTTAGCGTATGCGACCCAGAGCGCCTCTTTTTCAGCCGTCGCCACCCGCGTAATCGCTCGGGCTTGCGAATACGACATCGCTCCGAGGCGCAATTGCTCGTCGATCCGCGGCAGTTCCGCCAGCTTGCGTGCAACCCGCACTCGCTCGCGTGCTGTGCGTAAATCCCAACCGACCCGCCATGCCAACCAATGTGCACACGACAACGCACCCTGCACATGCCAGCCTGCAGCACTATCGAATTCAAGAATCGCGGTTAACAACCGATGCATCACAGCGTCGATATGCGCTGACATTTTCGCGATTTGTTCACCCAGCGCATCAACGTTGATGGCCACCTTCACCCCACGTTCCATATGAACATACTGCCACCTAATTTTTCGACGCAGTGATTGGCTCACTGTGCGGCGAAGCCTTGGTGCAATGAAAGAAAACTGCCGACGCAGCCAATCGGTTTGTGCCGCGCACATGGCTGCGTTGCACAACCGATTTGTGTGCCAATCGTTAACGTGAATATTTTGGGCAAGAAAATCACGTCAATATAAATCGAAAATATTGTTCCTGTTTTTGCATGAAATTTAAGTCCGAAAACCGGACGAACAACTGGGCTCGTCCCCAATGCCAATCGGCGTATGCCTGGCGGTAAACACCGCTGTCACGTCCGAAATTCCCAAGATGCGAAAATGTCTAGGGAAACTGAGAATAATGATCAGTTTCCCGGCCCCTTCGGGTGCAGTGCTCGGTCCTAGTTGCAGTTTTGTTTCGTACCGCTAGTTGGCCAGGAACTCTGAACGGACTTAGGATCTGCGGTACTAGGTGCCTGTGGCGATGGTTAGTTTCATCGCTACATCAACGCCGACCATCTGGCCGCGCTGCAACGCAGTCCAGTGATTCTCGCCATGCAAAATTTCGCTTGATATCACTAGGTGGTTGATCGCGCTGCCGGGCGGCACTGCATTTTCACAGCTCGGCGCGAGGATGGGACAGGTCGCACGGTCGCTGCAGCGTTGTTTGTACGTCGAGAAATACAGCTCTTTACCACCTTGATGCGCCACTAACGTAGTGCCGTCGGTAACGATGAACGTCAACAAATTTGGCTTGGCTTCGGCTTGCGGAATCAGTGCGTTGACCTGTTGGACTGTCGCGGTTACGGCCTGCATGACCGCTTCGACGCTGCGCGGTTCAGCTAACGGTTCAGTTGCACGTAAGTGAGATAACAACAAGAAGAAGATCACTTCACTGTCGGTGTCGCCCAACACATAACGGCGCAAAGTCGGGTCGATATGTTGCATCAATCGTTCGCGATGCTGTTCGACGAAATCCGGGACATCACCGTTGTGGGCAAAAACCCACCGACCATGTTGGAACGGATGACAGTTCAATACCGTGAGTGCGCCTTGCGTTGCCGTACGGACGTGGGCCAGCACGGTTTGACTCGATACCACCCCACTCACACGGTGAAACACCGCGTCGTTAAGCGCATGGGCTGGACTCTTGGTGAGGTGTGGGGTGCCATCAATATAATAAGCGACGCCCCAGCCATCGGGATGCCGATCACTTTGCCGTGCTAACGCGTTGTCGGCTGCGATCAACGAGCGGTGCATCTGACTTGCGATCACGCTGCGAAATCCGAACAAGCGACACATGCTGATATCGTACGTCGTCTGCACCGTTGGTGAAGTTTTTTATTTAGAATTATTTCAGGCTGCTTGTTACGCATTGCGCGTGGCGGTCACTGCGGCAGTTATGGTGGCTAGCAACGCTTTTACTGCGGCCGAGGCGCGCACCACGCCCGTCGTGCGCTCGCGTGTGCCATGGCAAAATGCTTCGAGCCAGTAGGTGCCGTCGTCGCTCGCGGTGATCGTTTTTGCCGTGGGGCTTGCCGAGGTTGCGGCCGAGGTAGCTGGTGATGCTTGCGGATCATATAGCTCCAGCACCTCAGCTTGGCAGATAAAACTGCGCCAGGCGTTGGCAATGGCAACCAGCTGGCGTGGTTCGATGAGTCGCGGCACCGCCGTCATCGTGGTGACGTCGCTCGCGGAGATATCATGAAATTCAAGATCGCCGTCGGTGTGCACTCGGATCCAATGAGTTGGTTGGAGGCGCTGACAAAATCGAAACAACAAGGCGTGGCCGCGTACCGAGTGCGGCACCACGTCGCTGGCCGTGCCGCGAAACCCCAGCGCGTCCCAGGCTGGCGGTGGTGCGCGGTCGGCAAACTGATTGGTTTCTATATGTTGGCCATTTTCAAGTGCTAGTTCAAGCAGGGCTTCGGCGTCGCTGCGTAATTGCGCAAACGTCGTTGGTACACACCGTGCATAGATCGCAGCGGTCAGGCCAGCCGCGTCGCCAGCCGCTAGCGCCGCCGTCACCGCGCGAGCTAGCAGGTGTTGGGCTTGATCAACTACCAACACCGCGAGGCGCGAGGCGCGAGGCGTTGACGCAATTACGCGGAGCGAGGCGCGTGGGCCAAGTTTGCCAATATCGCCAAACATCGCTAGGTCATGCTTGAGCTGGCGCAGTCGTTCCGGTGCTACGCTCGGTGCACAGGCAATGACTATCAGCGTGGCAGTTTGAGTCGCCGTTGCGAGCAGCGTGTTGGCATGCTGCAAAAAACTGGCTGGTTGCAAGGCGCCCGAGTCCGAATCACGCGTAGCGGGGTCACCATCAACTTCGGTCATGACACGAGCATAGCATCATGAGGTCCATTCTTTGTGAGGCGACTGTGCCGGCGTGGGCAGCCTTTGACGGGTGTGTGGGCGTGACATATTGTTCGACACATGACGGTCGCAGCAACAACGCCTTACGCCACGCCTTATGAACTGGGCAATCAAAACCAAACAACGACGTGGGCCGCGTGCGTCGCATTTTATCAACAGCTGGCGGCTGCGTTTCCCGCGGTGCTGCAATTCACCCAGATCGCCGTCTCCGATGGAGGCTGGCCCCTTCACGCCGGCGTGGTCACGGCCGATGGCGTTTTTGACCGAGCTCAACTGCGCCAAGCGCAACGCCCGGTGTTTTTCAATAACAACGGCATTCACCCCGGCGAGCCTGAAGGCATTGATGTGTGCATGGCGTTGGTGCGCGACTTTTGTATCGATCCGGCACGCCTCGCCGCGCTAGGTTCGACGGTGTTCGTGTTTATTCCGATCTACAATGTCGATGGCAGCAATCAACGGCAAAATACTACACGGGTCAATCAGCTCGGGCCGGAGCAGTTTGGCTTTCGCGGCAATGGTCGTAATCTGGATCTCAATCGCGATTTTGTGAAGTGCGACTCGTTGGTGGCGCAAGCCTTCAATCAGTTCTTCAGTGATTGGGATCCTGCGGTCATGGTTGATACCCACACTTCGAATGGTGCCGACTACCAATACACGATGACGTTGATTGCAACCCAAGCGGACAAGTTGGGTGGTGCATTAGGCGAATTTTGGCGCACCCAGATGCAGCCGGCGATCTACCAAACCATGCAGACGTTGGGTTGGCCGACCTGTCCGTATGTAAATCCCGTTTCCGATATTCCCGACGACGGCATTGTCGAGTTCCTCGAAACTGGACGGTATTCAACCGGATATGCCGCGCTGCACCACACGCTTGGCATGATGCCGGAAACGCATATGCTCAAGCCGTTCGTCGATCGTTACGCAGCAACTCGCGCGTTGCTCGAAACCGTGTTGGCCTATACCGTCGCCAACGCAGCGGTGCTTGTGCAGTTGCGCACCAAAGCCAAGCACGCAGCGGCGAACCGCCAAACCTGGCCGGTGTCGTGGAAAATGGATCCGACGCGGCCGTCGAAGTTTCGTTTCAAAGGTTATGCCGCAGTGTATGCACCAAGTCAGCTCGGCAGCTATCAGCGCTTGGCCTACGACCGCAGCCAGCCGTGGGACAAAGATGTGGTCTACTACAATCGCTTCATCGAAGACGCCGTGGTGGTGACGCCGCAGGCTTACCTCGTTGGCCAGGCATGGCGTGAGGTGATTGCGCGCTTGGGTTGGAACAACGTGCAGCTGCAACGGCTTCATCATGATCAGCAGTTTGAGGCGCAGTGTTATCGGTTTGGCGAGGTCAGCACTCGTGCAACTGCCTACGAAGGCCACTTGTTTCATGACGAAATTGCGCTCACGTCGGCAACCGAGTTGGTGGCTGGCCGGGCCGGTGATTATCTCGTGGTGTTGAATCAGGCTAATGCTCGCTATATCGTGGAGACCCTTGAGCCGCTCGGCCACGATAGTTTTTTTCGTTGGGGATTTTTTGACAGTGTGCTTGAACGCAAGGAACACTATTCCGACTACGTGTTTGAAGACTACGCGGTGGAGCTGTTGCGCACCGAGGCGGGGCTGCAAGAAAAATTTGCTCAATGGAAGGTCGCGAATCCTGAGCTGGTAACCAAGCAACCTGCTGTGTTGGACTTTTTGTATGCGCATGCGGCTGCTTGTGCCGAGCCGTCGTGGCGTCGTTATCCGGTGTTTAGATTGGGTCCGGTAGCAACCGCCGCTGCGCTGCAAAATGTCGTGCTGCGATAGTGGCGTACCGAGCCTTGTTGGTATTACGTATCGTCGCGATTCGGTGGTGGCTTCATGGTTGCAATGAGTTGACGGAACAGTGCGCGTGCACCGCCGAGCGGTTTACCAAAGGTGCGTTCACGCACGGCGCTCACGATAAACGGTTCCAGGGCCACGTTGACGGCAGCTGGAAAAGCCAGCCGAAACGCTTCGAGGGCGGTTGGGCCTTCGGCAATTAACCGCTCGCGCCAGGTTTCGGCGAGTTGAAAAAGGCGCAAATCAGCGACGCCGTTGGTTTGCACATTGTGCATGCGTTCTTCAAATGCTGGCAGATCAATGCGGCGCAACGCACTGGCAACACAACGTTCTTCACGACGCCGTGCAATGAGCGATTTTGTGGCGCGGGCGCGGGTCACGACCTCTTCGAGGTCTTCGCCCATTTCAAGCTTGGCCAGCGCGGAGGCCTGCAGCGACATCAATAAGCGTGCAACTTTGGCCGATCGATCGCCAGCGTGGCGTTGCGCGCGCTTGACGATTTGTCGGCGACTATCAGTCGATGCTTCTTCGCCAGGTTGCTCGCTGGCTGCATCTCCATTGTTTTCGCCGTCGTTTTCGCCGGGGTTGCCCATGAGCGTATCCTCACACCAGCGTGGCATCGTCACAAGCCAGAATGTCATCGGAATCATGGGCCGGAATGGCCCACCGGTTTCGGC
>JAGPDK010000425.1 GCA_018057605.1 Kofleriaceae bacterium
TTCAGCCAACTTGCGCGCAACTCGCACCCGCTCACGTGCTGTGCGCAAATCCCAGCCAACCCGCCACGCCAACCAATGTGCGCACGACAACGCGCCGTGCACATGCCAGCCCGACGCAATGTCGAATTCACGAATTGCCGTTAACAAACGATGCATCGCAGCGTCGATATGCGCCGACATTTCAGCGATTTGCGCACCCAGCGCATCGACGTCGATGGCCTCCTCCACCTTGGCACCTTGCATCATAAAACAACTCTATCACCTGTTTTTTCGACCCTGTGATTGGCTCACTGCGCCGCGAAGTGTCGGCATGATGAAAGAATTCCACCGACACCGTCTATCGGTGCATGCCGCGAACATGGCGGCGTTGCACGAGCGATTCGCAAGCGAGCAGCCAGCTCAGCGATTATTAGCCAGAAAAACACGTCGACATAAATCAGAAAAATATTCCTGATTCAGTAAAAAATTAAAGTCCGAAACCCGGACGTACATCCATGCACGCCTCCGATCCTAATTGCCGCATTCCGATCAAGAACTATCGCCCATTCAAGTCCCACATTCCTCCGCCGTCCCCATCCGCCGATCGCAAACCGCGTGCAAAGCCCACCACCGCTATCAAATCTCGCATCCACCCGCGCCGCGACGGCGGCGCATCAGGCTACGCGCAAGCACCAACCTCTGCGGCCGCGCGGCCAGCCGCAGGGCAACCGTTCAAGCTCCACCTCGCCCCCTCCGGAGCCTCTGTGAGCTGACCGTTCACCCAGCCGTTCACATGACCCTACCTGCCCTGCTCAACCCTGCCCCTCCTCCGCCCAGCCCCACGTGATCAGATCTGCAATCAGCCGGAGGTGTCCTAGCTGGTCAACACCGCCATCACGTCCAAAGTTCCCAAGCGGCTATAACGAAACCGGAAACTAAGATCAATGATCAGCTTGCCGTCCGTTCTGCCGCCGACAAGTCGCCGGCATTCAACCCACCGCACGCTACTCGCGCGCTTTTTGCTTGGATCATTCATTGGCCGATCCTGGTTAGCAAGCGTTTGTCGGGTCGACGCGTTATACTCAAACCATGTCCCATTCGGTTTTCGGCGCACTATTGCTTAGTGCGGCTTCCCTGCTCGTCGCGGTGCCAACCGTGGCAGCCCAAACCGCTGACGATTGGGCGGTGACCCGCGACCCATTTGATAAGTCGGTCATCGCGCGCTACAAAGCGATTCTCGCGAAAAACCCGCACGACGCAAGCGCGCTAGCCAAACTACTCGAAATGTATCGACGCTATCGCACGGTCGATCTGCTGCGCAGCGAATACCAAAAGCTTGCCGATGGCGCGAGCGGCGCAACGGCGTTGGTCGTGTTGGCCCGCATCGACAAATTCACCGGCGATACCACGCGCGCGTTGCAGACGTTACGCAACGCCAGCGCCGACCGCAGCAGCGACGCCGAACTGTGGGTGCTCATCGGTGATTTGGCGAAAGCCAGCGATGCGGCGGGTGCCCGCATTGCGTATGACAAAGCCATGGGATTGTCAGCACCGCTAGCGCTGCGTAAACGCGCATTGCGCGCGCTCGCCGACCTTGCCTTAGCAAGCAACGATATCGACGCCGCCAATGCCTATTTTAAAAAGTATCTCGAACTTGAACCCAAAAACGCCCAGCTTTGGCTCGAACGTGGCGATGCCATGCTGGCCGCCAAAAAGCATGAGCTAGCGCTTGAATCGTACAACGCAGCGGAAAAGCTGTTGGGGTCGGACCCGGCACGACGCATGGAAGTGGTGTCGCGTCGAGGCCAAGCATTTGATGCCATGGGCCAACTCGATCGCGCCGTCGAAGAATATCAACGTGCGATCAAAGTGGCACCCAAAGGCTATTACCTTGAAGTCGAGCTGACCAATCGCATCGTCGATATATACCGGCGCAAACAAGATCTGCCAGGGTTGCTAGCCACGTACGAGGCACAGTGGCGCGTCACCGCGCGTGGGCACTTCGAATGGAGCACGCTGGGAAAACTCTATGAAGAAACCGGCGGGCAGGACAAAGCCATCGCAGCGTTTAAGCAAGCGGCCGCCAAAGCGCCGTGGGAAATCGATACCCAGCGTCGCTTGATCGCGTTGCTTGAAAATTCCGGGCGCGACGACGAAGCGTTAGCGCAGTTCGAAGCGGTGGTGCGCGCAGCACCGGGTGAGGCGCGATTTTCACTCGACTTAGCCGAACGCTATTGGCGCCGCGGCAAACAACCCCTAGCGCTCGCAGCACTCAAAAAGATTGAAGGTCGGTTTGGCGGCGACGCCGGAGTGTTGTCAGCCGTCGCCGATATGTATCAACGCTGGGGCCAAGAAGCGGCGGCCATTGCGGTTTTTGAAAAGCTAGCCAAGCTTGAACCCGACGACCCCAACCATTTGATCTCGCTCGGCGAACAGTACAACGTCAAAGGCGAAAAAAACCGGGCGCTAGATACGTGGCGTAAAATCGGCGAGGCCAAAACCGCGAAAGCCTACGCGCGCCTGGGCGAAGTGCTGGCCGAACATGCGCGGCCCGATGAAGCTTTGGAAAATTTCGCCAAAGCGCTCAAGCTCGAACCGCAGAATCCTGAAATCTACAAAGCCCGCGCGGTGGTGCAAGAAGGTGAAAAAAAGTTTGCTGAAGCAGCCGCCGACTGGGAAAAAGTATTGTCGCTGCTGACGACCAAGGCCGCTGGCGCCACCACCGCTGCGAACCAACGCTCGCTGGGTAGCAGCGCCCGCCGCGAAGCCCGCAAGCGTTTGGTGCAAGTGGTCGTGCGTTGGGGCGTACAAAAGACGGATCTGTATCGCGGCCGCTGGCTTGCGGCCTTTACCCAAAAGCCCGCCGACCTCGACGCGGGTTATTGTCTCGCTGAGCTATTTACCAAAGCGCCGTTCGGAGGCGAGCCACTCAACACCTTACAAAAACTGGTAGCGTTGGTCCCCGATGACCAAGAACTGCTGCTCGATCTAGTCAAAGCCTATCGCCAACATCGTCGCTTCGACGATGCCGTGGCGCTGCTGTTGCGATTAACCGAAATTGCTCCCAGCCGCGAACGTGAAGCGTTCACCCAAATCGCCGAAATCAAGAGTGAAGCGCGCCTAGATCAAGAAGCAATTGAATGGTCACAAAAAGCCCTGGCCAAGAGCCCCAACGATCCGGTGGCCTACGAACGCATGGGGCAGCGCTACGTTGAAATGCAGAAGTTGCCCGAGGCCATCGCAGCGTATGAGAAAGCCACCAGCCTCGATCCGAAGAATACCAAAACGCAATTTGCATTGGCCGAGTTGTACATTCGCAGCAACGCTGCGCTCAAAGCGACCGCCCTGTACCGCCATGTGATGCGCAACTCCACCGACGACGAGATTATCCGGCGGGCCGGCCGTAACGCGATTGATCTAGAGGAAATGACCTCAACGCTGGGCGAATTGGAGCGGGTCTTGTCACCCTTGACATTTGTGATGTCGCACAAACCAGTATATCGCCACGTGCTCGTCGATTTGCTGGTTAGATACGTACCGATTCTGGTTGAACGCGAACGCAATGGCGACCCGGCCATCGCCAGCGCCGCCGCCGTCGAGCTTGGCCGCCTAGGCAGCACCGGCCTGCGCCCCTTACTCGAAGCCTTGCGCGATGACAAAGATCCGTTTGAACAACGCCGTGCCGTGGACGTTATTGGCCATTTGCGCAACCGCGATGCGGCGCAACCGCTGCTGCGAGTTGCCAACGCGCCCAGTGCTTCCGATCCCACGATTCGCACCACGGCTGCGGCCCAAGTGGTCGACCGTGAACTGCGAGTTGCAGCGGTGCTTGCGGCGGGTCGATTGGGCGACAACAACGCCACGGCCGACTTAATCGAGTTGGCCGAAAACGAGCGTCCGGAGATGCGCCAAGCTGCGCTGTTTGCGTTGGCCCGCGCCGGCAACCCGCGCACCGTCGCCACGCTAACCAAACATCTCGAAGACCAAGATAGCGACGCCCAAGCGTTGGCGTGCCTTGGCCTCGCCAACGCCACCGATGCGCGTACCAACGCGGCCCTGGTGGTCGTCGCCAAAGATCGCAATCGCGCCGATTTGGTGCGTGGGGCATGCACGTGGGCTTTGGCCACAAGCCGAAGCCCGAGCAACGAAGCGGTGCTGATAGACCTGGTAGCCTCGGGCGCCGCGCATACCAAACGTCTTGCCGCATGGGGGCTCGCAGCATTGAACTCGCAACGCAGCGTGCCCGTGTTACTTCACGCATACTTCGCGCGCGGCGGCGATGCTGAGCTTGCTGCCGGCGACTTGGTCACTGCATTGGCGCAACTGACCGGGCCGCGGCCGAGCGCGGGAAGTCAAACGATCAGCGCACCACGGCAACGGAATCGCGTCGATGTCGCAACGATTGTTGCGCAGCTGCCCAGCGAGTCGCCCCGCCTCACGTTGTCGGTCGCGTGGCTCACCAGCAACGCCGATCATGTTGCCACCGCGATTGTCGACGCGCTCACGCAACATCGCGATATTGCGTTGGGCGCACTCACCGATCTTGATGGTGCGCAAAGCGGGCTTGCGCTCGGGGCCCTGCTGCAACCCCGCGATCTCGCCGTTCGCGAGGCGGATGCAGCACTCACCAAAATTGCGCGTGCGATTGAACCCGCGGTGCGCAACGCAGCCGTGCATCCCGATAGTAAAGTACGAATGCGCGCGATTTCACTGCTTGGCAAAATCGGCACCGGCAACGCATCTGCTGCAATTGTGTTGCGTGCCTTCGATGATCCAGCCGAATCGGTCGTGCTCGCAGCGATTGCAGCTAGCAGCCATTGGCTGCAACGCGAAGCCGCCGTTGAGTTGCGCGCCCGCTTGCACGGGCTGACCGCGACCCAAGCGTGGCAAGTTCGCGCCGCCGCTGTGGCTGCGGCGGCCGCATGTGGCGCGCTCAGCGAAAGCGAAATCGCAGTGCTGGCCAGAGCCCCGTCAGCGATTGTGCGACAGGCGGTCGCGACCGGCGTGCCACTTACCAAGGCCGCAAGTTGGCCCTTGCTGCGACAATTGGCTGGCGATCCAGTCCCACACGTCCGCGCCGCCGTTGCCAGCCGACTGGCAGCCTTGAACGATCTTCGGGCCACTAGCCTGCGAGCGGCCCTGTTGGGCGACCCAAACCCGCTGGTTCGCGCGGCAGCCGATAAAAAGCAGTAAGTTTTCGACAGTTTCGGTGCCAGGCGATTTTGACAAACCGCGTGGTGGGGATACAATTTTCCAACGTATGGATGTAGGAC
>JAGPDK010000426.1 GCA_018057605.1 Kofleriaceae bacterium
ATTTCTTGTACTGCGCCTTGGGCGTTGCAGGCATTGCGCCATTGTTGCAGAAGAATCCGGCGGTACCGCCGGTGTTGTTTGGCATCAGTGGTGTGATTCTCATGGTGTATGGGTTCCTAACGGCGCGCAGTCGGCCGATTACGCCAGCCGCCAATGAAGCGCCCAAGTCGCCACATCCGTCGCGTGAATTGTGGTCCGGTTTGTCGACCGGCTTGTTGTTGATTTTGCTCAATCCTGCCGCTGTTGTGACTTGGGTAGTCATTGTTGGCTCCATGATCAAGGACCCTTCGATCGGCGAAGGGTTCATCACGGCTCTTGGCGTGTTCTTTGGCAGCTTTACTTGGTTTGCCTTGGTTGCGTACCTCACCACCAAAGGCAAAAGCACTCTGGGCGAAAAAGCGCAGTGGATTCCGCGTTTAGTCGGGATGGCGTTGATGATCTACGCTATGTACTTGCTGGTGCGTGCTGCGCGTTATTGGATTTCGGGCTGAGCCCCGGCGACCAACGCTTCTAGCTCTGCGAATTCCGGTGCATTGCGCACCGCACGATCGAACGTTGCGCGCAGTGTGCCATCGGCGTTAAATGCCCACAGCGTCGGAATTTTACGTGGCTGGCCGACGCTTTGGTACAGCGCTTCGGGCAGGTCATAGATGGGCAACCATGGCGCGTTGGCCGCAACGTAGTCGCGCAGTCGCGCTAGATCGCCGTTGGAATTAAAGGCTTCGAACGGCGCGTACGACAGGCCAATAAAGTTCACGGATGGATAGGCCAGGCGCAAGCGGTTCAACTTGTCGAGCTGGACATGGCAATGGCTGCACCATGACGCAAACATGATTGCAAAGGTCAGCGTAGGTTGCGCCGCGGGCTCGACCGCGCTTGCAATCAGCAGCGGCGCGGCGCGAAGTTGAGGCAACGAGAAGGCAATCGAGGCATCGGCAGCTGCCGGGGTTGGCACCACAACGCCGCTAGTTGCGCGCGAAGGATGGCAGGCGCCAAGGAGCGCAGCGGTGAGTGCCAGCGGAAGTGCCATACTAAATCGCGCCATGCGTAGTTTGTAGCAAGTTGCCCACCGGCGCGCACGCCGCGACCTTACCAACTGGTACCGCCAGGTACATTTTGTCACCGAGTGGGGGCAATGTTAGGCGCATGCCGTGGCATCGGTGACGCCCGCGATGATGCGGTACGATGACGCGGTATTGAAAGGGCTACTATGTTGATTCCGCAGGCAGCTTGGCAACCCCAGCCATGGAAAAATGGCCGTGGCATTACCCATGAAATTTGGCGTCATCGACGGGCCACCAGTGCTGCGCCGCTTGATGGATTTGATATACGGCTGAGCGTTGCCGAGATCGAAGGAGCGCAGCCGTTTTCGCTGTTCGCCGGCTATCAGCGCGTGTTGGTGCCGCTGCGCGATACCACGTTGGTGATGCAGGTTGCTGGCCAGCGGGTGCCGATGGTGACGCATCAAGTGTTGGCGTTTTCTGGCGATGTGGAGGCATCGACCGTCGGTGAAGGCACGGCAATTGATTTGAATATTATTGGGCGCGACTTCCATGCTGAAATTGCAATGACGCAAGCGCAGCGCGCCGCGGATCGACCCGTGGCAGTTTTTGCATTGACGCAATGCACGTTGCGCGGCACGGTTGCCGGCGCAGCGGTGGTGCAAACGCTGCAACCTTACGATACCTGGGTGGTGGCACCAGGTGCCGCACTCGTTGCTGATGTGCCGGTGGTGTGGATCCGCTTTTAGTTGCAGCGTGGCGTTAGCGCACCGTAAGCAACTGGGCTGCCGATAACGCCATCACCGCGGTCGCAGCTTCTAAATCGGCAAGGCTTACATGCTCGTCGGGCTGGTGCGCCAAATCGAGTTGCCCCGGGCCGTAGGCCACCGCTTCATGAATGCCAGCGAGGCGCGAGAAATGTTTTTGATCGTAGGTGCCGGGGCTGGCGACCAACGTTGCATCGCGGGTGAACACCCGGCTGATGCCGGCCTGTAAGGCTTGCACGATCGGTGCATCGTCACGGGTATGAGTTGGATGCACAATCATGCGGTCGACAACTTCAAACGGCAGCCCGAGGCTAGTGAGCGCAGCTTGTAATTCGGCGCGCACGTCGTCGAGATTTTCTTCGCTCAGGAAGCGGCGATCGACGACGATGGTGCAGCGGTCGGCGACGCACGGTGATTGCACGGGCGCAAGCGCTTGGCCGCCGGCGATGCCATTGATGTTGAGCGTGGGATGCCGCGCACCGTCGGGCACCACCGGCAGTGCACTGCGCCGCGTCAGCAAGCGTGCAGCATACGGGCCATGCAACTCGGCAATGACCTGGGCCATATTGGCGATGGCGCTCTGGCCTAAAAACGGCATGCTGCCATGCGCGGTGCGGCCATGCACGGTGAGATCGAACCACCACACGCCACGGTGTCCCAAACAAATTCGGTCGGGGTTCAGCGGCTCGGTAATCACCACATGTTGTTGTTTGCCGTGGGCCAAAATGCCGCGCTCGGCCAAATACGCCACGCCTGCAAAGCCGCCGGTCTCTTCATCGACGGTTGCGCTTTGTTCGACGGTGCCGATCAAGGTAGCGCCAGCCCGGCGCAAAGCTTCAATCGCATACAACGATGCAGCGATGCCGCCTTTCATGTCACAGGTGCCACGGCCCCACACTTTGTCGTCATGGACTACGGCAGCAAATGGATCAACCGTCCAGCCGGCGCCCGCCGGCACCACATCGAGATGACCGTTGTAATGCAAACATGGCCCCGGGCCCGATCCGCGCAGCCGGCCGATCACATTCACCCGAGGATAACGGCGCGAGTGATCCGGATGATCGTTGGCCGCGATCTGCACAGTTTCATAACCCAGAAGTTGATAGCGCCGACCGATCAATTCGGCGCACGCAGCGTAGTTGTCGCCGGGTGGATTCACCGTTGGAATGCGCACCATCGCTTGCAGAAAATCGACCAGCTCCGGCATCAGCTTTTTGACTTCGGCAAAGATGCGCGCTTCGAGTGGCCCTGCTGTCGCTGTCACGGTCGACCTTTGGTGTGGAATGGGTGAGCTGGGAGTGTAGCGGGGCATCGAGTCGGTGTCATGGCACGTTAGCGCACGGGCTTAATAAATATGCGCTGGCTTGATAGTTGTCGTGGCGCACTCTATCAACGACATCACCCTCGGTGCGTGATTCGTAAGGCTCGGAAGCTGCCTTCCGCGTTCTGCCGAACGAATGCAGCGTTAGTACCCTCGATAACTAATCTGCTTGGACCGTAGGTGTCCGTGCTGAGGTGTGGAAGCGCAGTCAGCTGACTGCAGCGTGAGCGCACCTCAACTCGCCCCAGTCCACTAGGCTGACCGCTGCTTAGCGCTTTGTCAGCGCATCGAGCCGCGCCAACAATATTGCGCCTTTGGCAGGATCAACCATGTGCACGTAGCTGGCATAGCCACGCGCGCTTTGCACCACGTCGCCAGTGCCATCGGCACCAACGCCGTGCCACGATTTCTCGGTAGGGCCGTCGTGCTCAAGTTGAAACAACAGGGCGCGAAATCGACGCAGTTCGTCGCGTGGCACGCTTAGTTTTTGATTCACCACGACACCGGTGACTTCTTGCCGGCCGCCTTGGCGCACAACCCTTACCTTATCGGCATGGACAACAAAGCCTTCGGCCGCGACGAGCCGGCGCGCAACCGCGAGCGCTTCGCCGACATTGGCGTTGCGATCGTGGCTCGATAGCGTTAGATCGTCGGCGTAGCGGGTAAACGCGAAGCCATGCTTGGCGCACCAGCCGCCGAGCCGTGCATCCAAGCGGCGGCACAACGCGTTGCTAATCGCGGGCGAAGTCGGTGCGCCTTGCGGCAGTTTGCGTTCGCCGCGAGCAACATAATAGGTGACGCCGTCAAGCTGGGTCTCGGTGATCTCAGGCTCGGTGCACAGCAGTGCCAACACGATGGCTACTTCTTCGTTGTAACCGATGGTGCGAAACAAACCCTTGACACGGCGGTACGTTACCGTCGGAAAAAAGTCGCGCAGATCGACGTTGATCAAGATCGCGGCAGCAACGTGAGGTGCTGCGTTGCTGACGATCGAGCGGCCTGCGGCAAAGCCGTGCGCCGCGTTGGATAACGGAAACTTGGCGAGCAGCTCGTCGAGGATGAACCGCTGTGCCGCCTTGAGTTTGACCTGCGGCGCCGAGATAACGCGTACGCCGCCGGATTTTTTAGCGATGCTGAAACGGTGGTAGTGATTGATGGTCGAAACTTCGCGGGCATACGCCAGGTGGCGCAAGGTCCCGATCGAAACTTGCATCGCGCGCGCGATGTCGGCCGCGGTTTGCCAGGCCGGCAAGCCAAGCTGGGCTATGGTGGCCGCGGCCCCGTCGGTGATGGCACCGACCCCTGGTTGTAGCCCGGCCGATACCGTGGCGCCGAGATAACGCAGCTCAATCGTTTTTCGTTGCTGGGTCGCGGTGCGTTTGACCGCGCGTTCGCCTAAGCGTTTCTGTTTGGTGGCCACGCGGCGTGCGCGCGATTCCGCCATGCGCTGCTTTTTGGCTTCGCGCTCCAGCTCGACTAGGTTACGCAAGCGCGATGCGTTTCTATGTAACTCGGCGAGCCGAGCGCGCGCTGCTGCTAACCGTGTGACTTCGTCGGGCGGTTCATTCGGCAGGCTTTGTTGACTTGGCCAAAAGCCAAGCCGCTGCATTTCATCGAGGATGATAGCGTCCTTGCTGCCACGCGCGATACGCTCGAACAGCTCTTTGCGATTTGCCGGGGCTTTTTCACTCATGGTGAATTCCCTTGCATTGGCTGACGACAAAAGGTGCGTGGCGGGTGAGACCTTCGTTCACTCCTGGGACTGGATCGTCTCGGCTCGAGTGCCGACGGTATGGTGCGGTTGCATTCGATTCCCATCGGGAATCCGCTTGAGAATCGACTGCACCATGCCGTCGGCACACAGTATTGAGCGAGCCAGTGATGGATGGGGTACGTGACCGCAAGGTTGGCGATCCGCCAACCAGATTGCAAGGTTCGTATCTCACCCGCCACGCATACAAGACTATTGCTCACGACGCTGCCTCGCGCAAGCAAGTGATGAGGTCTTGGTCTGACGGCAGATCTCGACAGATCTGTTTTACGGCTGCGACCATCGCAAATAGCCGGGCGTTTTCGCTTTCGTTGTCGCGGTAGACCTCCTGCAGTGTCGCGATCAAGATCTTGCGATCGGGCACGGAGCTACGCAGTGCAATGAC
>JAGPDK010000427.1 GCA_018057605.1 Kofleriaceae bacterium
GCTATGGTGGGCGCCGATTCGCTCACCGAATCCGCAGCACGGGCCCGTTCTAGCGATGCTGCACAAGAGACGACTGAAAGTACCGCAGCGCTACCGCCGCCTCCCGTCGACGCCCCTGCCGATACGGTTGCCCAAGTCGAAGCCGAGCCATTAGCACAGGACACTTCGGCGATCATCAGCGAACTACCCAACGAGCCGCTATTGCGGCTCGATCCCATTGCGGCCGCCCAACTTGCCGACGCGGCCGAAGCCGCTCGCGATTTGGCACTGCTGATGCGTGCGGTTGGGGCGCGCATTGGCTTTGCCATCGCACAAGCCTGGGATAGCGGCCGCATCGCCCGCCAACCCGACGACCGGCAATTATTCGAACTCGAAGTTGGCGGCCTCCTGCAGTTGCAAACCCAATTGGCCGACGGTCATCTTGCAGCGGCCAAAGCCCGTTTGGAATCGGTGTCACGAACTCGGGCACTGGCAGTCACCGAGCGCGGCCGGCGGTTAACGCCGCTCGATGTGTTGCGTCGTGACTTTGATCTTAGTGAAAGCGCCGAAGTGCTGCTTTCGATTATTGCTGCGCCCAACATGCGCGGTGAGTTCGCGCGCTTGCTCAACATCTTGAGCAATGATATGGGCCGGGCCACCGTCGACGAACATCTACTAACGCAAGTATTCGGAGCCCACAACGCCCCGCTCGTGGCACGCGAGCTCGACGCCGATATGCCCCTGCGCAAATATGGCCTAATTCGAGTTGGCCAGGCCGACCGGCCATTTGCAGCGCTAACGGTGGACCCGCTGATCGTTCGCTACATCACCGGCCAACCACTCGATGGTGAACTCGACCCACATTTGGTGATCCGCAAATCCGACCGCGACATCGAAGAACTGCACGTGCCCAAAGCGTTGCTGGCCCGTGCGCTAACCGAACTAGCCAGCACCAGCACGGCCGCGACACGCATTGTGGTGCGTGGTCGCGCTGGCGTTGGCCGCCATACGTTTCTCGCGGCGTTAGCGAGCCGGGCCGGCCGACATCTTGGCGTAATCGATGTTGCAACTATGAGCAAAGGGCTCGGCATGGCCGACCAACTCAAAGCGGCGTTGCGACGCGCCTTACTGCGTGGTGTCGTGCCCTGCATCGATGGTTTAGAATCGGCAGTGTCCGTCGAAGATCCAGACACCAAATTGCGTGTCACCACTGTGTTGCGCGAACATCCAGGCGCGTTGGCGATTCGGCTGTGGCCCGAAGCGCAAATCCCGCTCGACCCAGGCTACTTGCTGTACGAAATCCCCAATCGCAACGAAATCCAACGCGGCGAGTCGTGGCGCATTTCACTCGACCGCTACGCTGTGCCCCTGCCCGACGCCAGCGATTTAGCATCGCGCTATCGGGTTGGGCCTGGCGTCATCGAACGCGTGACCCGCGACGTCGCGCAACGGCCAAACCGCCCGGCAACCCCCGCAGCCTGGGTCGGCGAATTGGACGAAGCGGTACGGCAACATCTGGAGAATAAACTTGGCACCACGGCCAACCGCGTTACCCGCTTGGCCAGTTGGGCCGACATCGTGCTGCCCGACGACATTTGCGACAGTTTGCTCGAACTTACCGCCCGGGTGCGGCACCGCAAAAAAGTCTACGAAACCTGGGGCTTTGATAAATCGCTAACCACCGCGCGCGGCATCACTGCGTTGTTCACCGGCACGCCGGGCACCGGCAAGACCATGGTCGCGGGTGTCATTGCGCGCGACTTAGGCTTGGACCTCTATCGCGTCGACGTTTCGCGCATCACCTCGAAATGGATCGGCGAAACCGAGAAGAATCTGGGCAGTTTGTTCGATGCCGCCGAAGATGGCCAGGTCATGCTGTTGTTCGATGAGGCCGACTCGTTGTTCGCCAAGCGTACAGAGGTCAAATCCTCGGTCGATCGCTACGCCAACATGGAAGTAAACTACTTGCTGCAACGCCTGGATAGCTTCGAAGGCATTGCGATTTTGACGTCCAACTTTGGCAATGCAATTGACCCCGCGTTTAAACGCCGCTTGACCTATCGCATCACCTTTCCATTTCCCGACGAAGATATGCGGGAAAAGCTGTGGCGCGCGCTGCTGCCGGCCAGCGCGCCAACCGCGGGCGTACTGGATTTTGCAAATCTCGCATCGCGCTTCCGCTTGTCAGGTGGCTACATTCGCAACGCGGTGTTACGCGCCGCATTTTTGGCGGCCGAAGAAGGCAGCGCCATTACCCAAGATCATTTGGAACGCGCCATTCGCATGGAATTCCGCGAAATCGGCAAGCTCGCCGATTCCGGTACGCTCGAATAACATCGTGGCAGGTCGTGCGTTGGCTGCCCCCGACAGTCCATCAGCGTCGCCTGGTCGGGCAAGGTCCCGCGCTGCGCCTCAGCGCGGGACGTGCGGCAGGGTGAATTTCGGCGACTTATCGTAGCAAGAGGGACCGGGCAAGGCTGATCATTGATCTCCATTTTCTTGGGAATTTCGGGCGTTCGGGCGGTGTTGCCCCGCCATGACGCGTCCAGCTGATGCAGATCTACCTACATGGGGCCGGCAGCGCAGCCAAGTGAACGGTCGGGTGAACGGCCGGCTCACAGAGGCTCCGGCGGGGGCGACTCGGAGGTTGAACGATGGCGCTGCGGCTGGCCGCGCGGCCGCGGAGGGGTGAAGGTGGCCATCGACGTCGATGCGCTGGGTAATCAAATCGCTGAAATGTCGGCGCATATCGACGCTGCGATGCATCGGCTGTTAGCCGCGATTCGCGAATTCGATGGGGCTGCAGGCTGGCACGTGCAAGGCGCGCTATCGTGCGCACATTGGTTGGCGTGGCGGGTGGGTTGGGATTTGCGTACGGCACGCGAGCGAGTGCGGGTTGCACGCAAGCTGGCGGCACTGCCGCGGATCGACGAGCAATTGCGACGTGGCGCGATGTCGTATTCGCAAGCCCGGGCGATTACGCGGGTGGCGACGGCTGAAAAGGAGGCGCTCTGGGTCGCGTACGCCAAGCGCATGCCAGCGTCACAGCTCGATACATTGTGTCGCTCCTACGGAAATGTACAGGCGTATGATCAAGCGCACGGAGCGCAGACCGGAGCGATGACCGGAGCGATGACCGGAGCGATGACCGCAGCACAAGTTGCGGCGCAGCGCACGGTGACGCGGCGAAGTCTCGACAATGGCATGGTGAAGCTTGAAGTGGTACTGCCCAGCGATGAAGCGGCGATTGTTTGGGCTGCGCTCAATGCTGCAATTGACACATCAAGCGCAGCACCGACTCCCGCAGAACCTTCGTCCGATAAACTGCCGCCTGCACAAGCCCCAACGACTACCGACCGAGGCCGGCAGCGCGCTAGCGTTACGCGATGGCCATGCGGCGCTCGCCATTACGGCCAACACCAACGCCTCGAAATGGACCGGCGAACCAATCGACTGTGCGAGGTGCATCGACTATTTGGTGTGAGGCGCGACGGTCGAGCAAGCGGTCAACACCCGGGCCTCAGGCGTTGGTCAACCTGCGGAATGGTCATCGAAAATGTGACGAATGATCAGCCGGGCAAGGTCCCGCGCTGCGCCTCCGCGCGAGTAACGTGCGGCAGGGTGAATTTCGGCGACTTGTCGTCGAAAGAGGGACCGGGCAAGGTCCCTATCGATCAATGGCCAGCGATGAACCACTCGCACTCAAGCGCCGCGGCGCAGCCCGAGCCAGCGGCGGTAATTGCTTGACGGTATTTTTTGTCTTGCACATCACCGGCGGCAAAAACACCCGGCACATTGGTTTTGGTAGTGCCAGGGGTGGTCACGATGTAGCCCTGCTCATCCGTGGTGATTTGCCCAGCCAGAAAACTAGTATTGGGCACATGGCCAATCGCGAAGAATAAGCCAGCCGCAGCGATCTCGCGTTCTTGGCCCGTCGTGAGATCTTTGACGCGCACAGCTTCGACAAAAGCCTTGCCGAGTACCGCTGAGACCTGCGACGAGAGTAAGAATTCAATTTTTGGATTCGCTTGCGCCCGGGCCAACATGATTTTTGATGCGCGAAATTCGCCGCGTCGATGCACCAGATACACTTTGGATGCGTACTTGGTTAAAAAGCCGGCCTCTTCCATTGCTGAATCGCCGCCCCCGACGACGAACAGGGGCTTGTTGCGAAACATGGGAATCGCACCGTCACATACAGCACATGCGGAAACACCTTTTTGCCACAGTTCGCCGTCGCGTGTGCCAGGAATGTTGTCGCGCTTCGCGGTCGCTCCGGTTGCAATAATGATCGTCTGGGCGGCGCCTTCGCGCTCATCAGTAGCGTAGCGAAACGGCCGCGCCGAGAAATCAATTTTAGTAATGGTCTCGGTATGAATCACCGTGCCAAAACGCAATGACTGCGCCCGAAACCGATCACATAGTTCAGGGCCGCCGATACCTTCGGGGAAGCCGGGAAAATTCTCGACATCGGTGGTGGTGGTCAGTTGGCCACCGGCAGCGATGCCGCCAGCCATAAAGCCCTCAAAAAGCACCGGCTTTAGTTCGGCACGGGCGGTGTAGATCGCCGCGGTATGTGCAGCTGGGCCGCTACCAATAATCACTACTGAATCAACTGTGTCCGCCATAAATCTCCTGTCGCTCCGGCTGCGCAACGCAGCGAAGCTACTGTACGCCACAATCGCCATACTGCCAGACCTTGTGCAGACTTCTGCAACCAGCGATGCTTGAGCGATGGAACTCCAATGCCTGCACCAACTCGCCCGCTCGCACCGACGGCATGATGATGTCGTGGCAGCATTAGTTGCCGCTGCCCGGCGCGCTGCGGCCGGTCGTAGCGAACCTGAAGTGCTGCAGCCGGTCTATGATGCCCTCGCCTATTTTTCGCGTGCAGCGCCGCGCCACTTCCTCGATGAAGACGGCTCGGTGTTTCCACGACTATCGATGCGACAACCGACGCTGGCGCCAAAACTAGCAGCGTTGACGGCTGAACATCCGGCCCAAGTTGCGCTGCATCATCGAATCGCTGAAGCGGCCACCGGCTATGCCTTGGCACCGGCCGCACGATCGGGCAAAGCGCTGTTAGAGGCGGCACTTGAACTTGAAACCTTGCATCATCGCCACGTCGCCGTCGAAGACGCATTGTTTACCCAAGCAGCACAACTGCTGACCGCAGATGATGATCGCGAAATTTCTGCCGAGATGGAAACTCGACGAGATCGCGATCGCCGCGACGGCGGTGGACGGCGTGGCGG
>JAGPDK010000045.1 GCA_018057605.1 Kofleriaceae bacterium
TTCTGTCGGCCTTGCAGTGCGCCGTTGGGCGTATTGGCCCTGTCTTTCGCCAACCCATTTTCGAGGCGGTAGACATGCAGCGAACCACCGCCTTCGACTTGCATGTCGATATCGAGACGCTGGACCAATGACTTGACCCGCAGATAACCAGCTTCATTGGCAACGACCAACAGCGTGTTAGTCCGATCATCTACCAAGATTTTCGATGGAACCGCAGCCGCAACGTCGCTGGCGCTCGGCTCTTCGCCGCTGCGGCTTTGTTTGCCACCACGGCCCGCAGCCCCTGCACCACCAGCCGCCGCTGCCGCTGCTTGAATGCCGAGAATTTCATTGAGTTGCTGAGCCAACTTGGTGGCATCGGAATAATTCACCGTGATGGTGTAAATCGATTCATTGGTGCCTGGAACATCTACCGATTTGGCAAGCGATGCCATATCGCGAATCTGCGACGCGTAGTCCGTCACTACCAACACCGAACCAACGGTGTTAACGACGCCAGCTGGCGAACGAATCGAATCCATCGCTTGCCGCAGGGTTTCCACCGGCAAGTACTGCGCCTTCATAACGTAACGCACGATTTCGTCGGTATTGGGCGGTAAGCGCCCAACATAGAGTGGCAAGGTTTCGCTCTTGGCACTGGGCGATTCGACGATCCGGAGCAAGTTGCCTTTTGGCACAACCGTCAAGCCCATGGTTGAAAGCGCCACCAAAAATACCGCGTAGGCTTCGCCGGCCGTCATCTTGTTCGGCGAAATCACCGTGACCTTTTTGCCAGTGGCGACGATCCGTGGTTCGAAAATAAAGTTCTTACAGGTGAAGCCCATGGCCCACGTGATGAGATCTTTGAGTTCGGTTTCAGGCTTGAACGACACCGTGGTCCGACCGCCGGACTTTTTGTTACACGAATACGTTGGGTCATCGACCACCGCCCCAGCGGTCCCTGGCGCAGGCTGTGCGTGTGCCGTGTGGGACAGCAACGGTGCCGTGACCATCAACCACGCGACCGACAGCGCCAGTGCGCGGGTCAACGTGGGTCGCACACCAATACGCCGGGTGGCGCGGGGTGCGGCAATTTCGTAAGGCTGCGTTAGGAAGTCAGACATTTTCATCCTTGAGAACGGATACGGGTCCATTTACTTAATCGAGTATTTGAGTTCAACGGGCTTGCCCCGTCGCGTGACATTCATCTGCAAAGCGTTCGCTTCGCGCAGCTTGGTGTAAACCTCCAAGGCTTTTTCGGCCGAGTTGAGTTCAAACCCATTGATCGAATCAATCGTGTCGCCATTCGACAAACCTAACTTGGAGTAAACCGAGTCAGGCCGAATCGCATACAATTTGAAGCCCGCAGGTTTGCCGTCTTTCATCGCTGGCACAACTCGTGCGCCTTTGGCTACCGCCATGGGATTGGCCAGCACTTTTTCAACTAAGGCTTTGTCGATTTCATAGTTATTATCGGAAATCTTGCGAATGCCGGAATCAAGTGCAGCTTGCATCTCATCTTTGTTTTCAACCGCAGGCGTTTCTGCCGGAACATCCGTGGCAGCGGCGACCATCGGCGGTGCAACGCCTAACAACACCAGCCGCTCGGTCCGGCCATTGTTGTCAAAGTCGATGTACTTGTAGTGAATTTCTTTAATCGGCCCGCCGCCAGGCACCGCATCACCAACATAAAAGCCGCCTTGTTTTTGGCTTTCGTTGTTCTGATAAATCGTAGCAAATGAAAATTTAGCGACATCGCTAACGTTGGTCGCGACCAGTACTAGCGGCAACGAGGTAATTGCGATTTGCGAAGGATCACTATTGAGCGGCTGCGCTTCCACCGGCGGCGTGCAGTCCGAACAAAACATGTTACGAGCCGCCATCGGCGCGCCATCTTTGCTGTGGACCGTTGCCACCACCTGCGGTTGGGCTTCGAGGACGCGCGGAATCGCCGGCGCTTTTGCCGGATCGCCAAGCAGCTTTGCCTCAGCGACGTGGTTCGCTGCTTTGGCAATGAAAAACGCGCAAGTAATCACCACGATTACTCCGAGCACCCAGAAATATTTCTTGATGATGGCTTGCATGGTGGTGGGTCCTTACTTGCTTTCACTAATGCCGGTAAACGGTTGGTCGTCGTTACCGTCCGGATCGAGGCCGTCGGCGGCGCATTCTGCATCACTGCCGTCGTCGGGGCCACCTTCTAAGCGGCGATAGATCGTGCGGGTTGCAATCCCCAGAAGTTTTGCCGTTAGCCTCTTGTCACCGCGAGTTTTGCGTAGGGTCTCGCGAATCATTTGCATTTCGATGTCGGCAATCGGGGTGCCTACCGCAAATGTGAGCATCGTGCCACCACCGTCGCCAGCCGCCGCTTCCCGGACCTCGCGGGGCAACGCGTCCTCACCAATGAGGGTGCTCCGCGACAGCACCGTGGCCCGCTCGATTGCGTTTTCAAGTTCACGGACGTTGCCCGGCCACGAGTAATCACAGAGTTTTTGCAGTGCTGCCGGCGACAGGCCGCTAATGGCTTTGCCATTTTTTTCAGCATAGACTTGGCCAAAATGCTGCGCTAGCAACGGAATGTCGTCGCGGCGGTCGCGCAGCGGCGGCACCACAACGGGAATCACGTTGAGCCGGTAATATAAGTCTTCGCGAAAGCGCCCAGCACGAACTTCTTCGACCAAGTTCACGTTGGTTGCGCAGACCAAGCGAATATCGATTTTACGCGGTTTACCACCACCGCCCAGGCGTTCAATTTCGCCTTCCTGCAACACGCGCAGTAGCTTGACTTGCACTTGTCGCGGAATCTCGCCAATTTCGTCAAGGAACAAGGTGCCACCATTGGCAGCCTCGAAGCGGCCTTCGCGGGTGGTGGTGGCGCCGGTGAAGGCACCTTTTTCATAGCCAAACAATTCGGCTTCGAGAATCGATTCGGGAATCGCCGCGCAGTTAATAGCAATGAGCGGGCCGCGCGCCCGGGCACTGTTTTCATGAATCGAGCGCGCCAGTAGTTCTTTGCCGGTACCCGATTCACCGAGCAGCAACACCGACGCTTCGCTCGGTGCAGCTTGCAACACAATTTCCATGGTCCGGCGCCACGCCAATGACGTGCCGATGACGGCCCGACGACGTTTCTCGGCCAATTGGGCCTTGAGCGACCGATTCTCAACTACCAGCGACTGTTTTTCTAAGGCATTCCGCACAATGCGCACCACGTGCGCGCGTTTGAGCGGCTTGGTGACAAAGTCGTACGCGCCCTCTTTCATCGCATCAACCGCGGTTTCAACCGTGCCATGCGCCGTCATCAACACAACTTCCGTTTCCGGGGCGATGGTTTTTGCGGCACGCAGCAAATCCATGCCCGAGGTCGTTGGCATCATCAGATCCGTCAGCATGACGCCGGCGCGGTGACGCCGCAGCAATTCAAGGCCGGCGTTGCCATCCGTTGCAGTTAACACTTCGAGACCTTCGCGGCGAAAGATCTTGGCCAACGATTCAACAATGGCTGGCTCATCGTCTACCACCAACACGCAACCAGTTTGGCCCGCGGCCGCTGCGGGCTGGTCAGGTGGTGCAGTGGTTGGGCTGGCAACGGCCCCCGACCCACCGCTGTCGGCGATTTGATTCAAACGCTGACGAGCGAACCCCAAAGTTGATCCAGACCACATGGTGCTAGCTATAACAAAGTTAGTGCCAAGTCATATTCCTGTAACCATATGAAATTACTAGATCTGAAATTCTGATTCGACAGATCGATTTGCCAAGTTGTCACGAGTCTTGGTCGCTCCTGCCGAATTGTCATCGCCTACAGTTGCACACATGAAATTCGTTGGCCGTGCCTGCTTAGCCGTGCCCGCTGTCGCAGGCCGCACCTTTAACCAGGCTGGCGCGGAAGTTTGATTACAAATCCAGTGCCGGCGCCTAGTTTGGTGTCAACTTCGATGGTGCCGCCATGGCGTTCAACCAATTCATGGACAATCGACAGCCCCAGGCCGGTACCTTCGCCGACGTCTTTGGTCGTGAAGAACGGATCCCAAATTCGTGGCAACACCTCCACTGGAATGCCCGGCCCGTTGTCGCGAATTTCGATCGTTACCTGGGCCGCATCCCCAGCGGTACTAATTGTGATGCGTGCATCATCCCGACCGCTAACTGCCTGCGCGGCATTGGTTAACAAATTCATGAATACTTGGCCAATTTGGCCGGCATGACCACGCACTTTGCCCACCATACCGTACCGCTTATCAACCGTAATGTTATTGCGCAACAAGTGACGGAGCAGTTCAAGGGAGTCCGATAATGAGCGATCGATATCGAAGTCCACAACCTTTTCGTCGTCGGTGCGCGAGTAGTTGTGCAGTGCCGAAACAATGGCTTTGGTACGCTGCGCTCCACTTTGCACCACGCGCACCATGTCGCGCATATCAATGACGGCTTCCCGGCGCACCTTAGGATCGTCACTTTCGATTTCGCCGATGGTTTCTTCCAAGGGCCCAACGGTATTAACGATAGCGTTTACGGGATTGTTGATTTCATGGGCAATGCCTGCCACCAACTGGCCGATCGAAGCGAGCTTTTCCGAGCGAACCAATTGCGCTTGGGCATGGGTCAATTTATCCAGAGTTTCGGCCAGTTCGCGATTCTTCTTGGCCAAATCGCTGGTGCGGGTTTGCACCGCGCGTTCAAGATCCACATTGACTTCTTCGGTCGAGCGCAACTTGTCGCGTAGCGCCCGCCGCATTTCTTCGAGCGCGAACGTCAAGCGGCCAATTTCGTCACCCTCGCCACCGGCGCTCACCGGGTCTGCCAATTCGCCGCGCGCCATGGCATCAGCGCGCTGTTCCAGCCTGCGAATCGGCGCCACAAACTGCGCCACCGTCATCGCAACGATGCCAGCGCACGCTGCAAACAAGATCAAGAAAAACACCAGCAGCTCTTTGATCGGCCGCACCATCGATTGGCCGCGGCCTCGATAACTCGGATAAAAAACCGCGATCGCACCGGCGTCATACGCCGTGCCATGCCAATTCACCACCAAACGCGAACCGCGCCCAGCAAGCTCGGCGGTGGGCAATGACAACAATGCATTTTGCCCTTGTTCAATGCGCACGCGCACATACCAAGGCAAGCGCGGTGCGCCCATCGGGCCACCGCCAACGGCCTGCACTTCGCCGGTGGCGCTGTGATCGTCGACGTAATAGATCACGGCGTTGGCGTCCGGTGACGCCGTCGAAATCCGGCGTAACGTAGCGCGCACAACGTCTGAGGTTGGCGCGACATCATGCGATGCAAACTCAGCTTGCAGTTCCGAGCGCAGCCACGACAACCCCAAATCGGCCTGCCGCGAGGTCGCTTCAGTCGCTTGGTTTTTGTATTGCACAAAGCCCCAAATCAACGCCATGCCACAAGCCAGCAAGACAATCCCGCCGAACGACAACAACAACTTGGTGCGCAGCGACAGCGTCGGTGCGATGGAGCGTACTGGCACCCGATAGCGCGTGACCAAATGCGACAATAACGGGCGCAGCGCTTCGCGGTGCCATAACGCACCGTAGATTGCACCGGCGAACGACAAGATGAACAACACCAGTGCAACAATCACTGCGTCGTCAAGATCAAAGCCCAACCGCAACCGCGCCACCAATGCAGCGCTAGCCGAAACTATCGCCCCGCCGACGAAAAACACCACGGCCAAGTAGTAGGGCAGCCCTTGGGTACGGCGAAAAATCACCGCAGCGGGTTGGGTGCTCGCAGCCAGCCCTTCGCCACGTGCGACCGCCAAGTAGCGACGCAGTTCGCGGGTCATGAGGCGCGCGGTGAGCGTCCAGCCCAGCAAGCCCAGCAGCAATGCGATAGGGACAAACGTTTGAATCTGCAAATACTGCGCTCGCGTAATCGGCACAAAGAAATACGCAAATGCAGCTTCGGCCCCGGCGATGCCACCGCTGACCACCAGCGCCACCATCAACAGATGGCGGAAGTGACTCGCTTCAAACCGACGCAGCGGCGAGCTAGCTACAAATAGTGATTCGCGCACCTGCGACAAGATGCGCTCCCACCATACGGCGCGTACGCAACCAATGACGTAGGCATGTAGCCCGGTAACGGCGGCCAGCTCGCAGCAGCGCGCGAACGTCCAATTGGCATATTGCCCGAGGAAAAAGCCGGTAGCACCGGCCGCAATGGTCCAAAGCGCGGTGCGTAGGATCAACGCCCGCACCGGTGCCGCGATGGTTAGCCGATACGCGCGCGCCGCGAGCTCTTTGTTCATTTTTTCGCCACGCGCCCGCGCCGCAATTATTTTACGAACCGGCCAAAGCCATGCGCCGACCGCGAAAGCCCAGACCAACCAGGCAGCAATCCCAACTGGCAGCGCAGTGCGCACTAAGGTGGCCGCACCGATGGTACCGAGCGAAAACATAAACCACACCGGCACGGCAATCGCGATGATCTCGGCCGCCAGCAACACCAACGTCGGCACCAAAAAGCGTCGACGAAACGGCGTCGCAGCGGCGGCCGACATGACAGCGAGTGAATGTTGAGGCTCGGATGCCACGGGCGCTGAGCATACAACGAGCGTAAGCACGACGGCTGGATGAGGTCGCTTTTTGCCGAGGCCCGCCGCGGTCCATTGCGTCGCATGGCCGGCCCCGGCCTACTGCGGCTGGGCTGGGCCGGGATGCCGGGTTACTTGTTAGCTGCGCGAGATTGTAACTTTTGTCATGATCACCGGCTCATTCGGCATATCGCGTGCGTTGCGCGGCACACCGGTAATGGCCTTGACCACATCGATTTCATTGCACTTGCCAAAGGCGTTATAGCCACCATTGAGGCCATCGTTGTCGGCTTCCATCACGAAGAACTGGCTACCGTTGGTGTTCGGGCCGGCATTGGCCATCGACAACACGCCTGGCACATGTTTGATGTCCGGTGCGATTTCTTGCGCAAATTGATAGCCCGGGCCGCCCGAGCCACGGCCTTCAGGATCGCCGCCTTGAATCATGAAACCAGGAATCACGCGATGGAATGTGAGACCGTCGTAGTACGGCTTGCCGACTTGAGTTTGCCCAGCTTTGCTCCATGGTTTTTTGCCGGTTGCAAGACCAACAAAGTTAGCCACCGTCATCGGTACTTTGTCGCCATACAACTCGCAGTTCAGAATGCCTTTGGTGGTTTCGATGCGCGCCATCAATGGCCCATTACCCGGGATGTCTTTGAGGTACACGGCCAAATCACCTGCGGTTGGCGCTCGCACAGCGGTCATATCGCCAGCCGGTTGAGCTGCTGCCGCTAGCGCTTGCCCGCCTGCCGCGGCGCCGCCGGTTTCGCCGCTTTTGCCTGCCGTCGCAGGCGTGGCTTTGCGGTCATCGTTTTTACTTTTGTGTTCGCAGCCCGCGCCAGCGACCGCAAGCAGACCAACGAGTGCAATTGCGTACTTGGTATTCATCAACTTAGCTTCCATGTCGCACACTGTGGATCATGGCGTTACGCGGTGCAAGGGGCCAATCGCGGACAAACCATTCCGGGGTCTACAGCCCAGCCGGGCCGTCTTATCGAAACAGAGCGCCGCGCAATTCGTCGGCGGGCTGGGCGATAACTTCGACGGCCACCAGGCGCTGGTCGGCAACTGCGGCGGCGGTGGCCGCAGCTTCATTGATGGCGGATAGCGCGCCAGTCAGCGTGAAGTAGGCTTTGCCCGCGAGATCGATGGCCAAGCGCGTGTCGCGCACGGTGACGTCGGTGACTTTGCAGGCGGCATCGGCCGCCGCAATGGCCGCACAAACCGTTGATGTTTCGATGATGGCTACAGCTTCGGCCAAGCCATCGAGCGACCAATCAAGCGCAGCAACCGGTGCACCGAGCATCGGCCACACTTGATCGTCGGCAGCCGCGAGCAGCAGCCAATCGAGCAAGGTTGCAGCGGCAACTTGTTTGCCAGCAGCGAGCGCTTCTTCCACTTCCGCAACGCCGCCTTCAAGCATGATTAAATGTTTGCCGCCTGAAACTGCGCGCGACGATAACAGCACAGCTGGCGCGCGTTTGAGTGCGGCGTCAGCGACGACAATGCCACGGGCAATCGACGACACTTCGAGAATGGCCAACGCAGGGCCACGCGCTACGGCACCGCCACTCACACGCTACCTGCGGCCTGCTGTGCGTTGCGCGATCTAGCCATCAGACGAACCGGAACGCTTCCTTCAAGGTACAGCGGCGTTCACGAGTAAAATGCACCGCCGTGGTCAGGCCTTCGCCGGTCGGGCTCGCAATGGTAAACGAGGTGTAGCCCTCGCCGCCCAACCCAAGCCCGGCATAACTGGCATCGTTCTTCACAAAGATACTTGCGTTGCAGACCCGCGCCATCGCCGACATATGATCAACATTGAGCGAGTGCATGGTCGCCGTGTGATGAAACCCATGCTCGACCCGCACCGCCATGGCAATGGCATCGGCGCAGTCACGGGCCCGCACCATGCCGATGACCGGCATGAGCAGTTCGTGTTGTACAAACGGATGTTTTTCGTCGACTTCTGCAAGTAAAATGCGTGGTCCGGTACCCGGACCATCGTAACCGGCGATACCGATCTTCGACGCGATCAGGCCGGCATCTTTACCGACCCATGCTTTGTTGACGTGATCACCTTCGAGCACAATTTTTTCGAGTTCGCGGGTTTGCGCTGAGGTCAACACTAATGCGCCTTGCCGCGCCAATTGCCGAACCAATTCGGTGGCGATGGAATCGACTGCAATAATTTCTTTTTCGGCGATGCAAACGATGTTGTTATCAAGCGAAGCACCGCGCACGATGGCGTCTGCAGCTTTTTCAAGATTGGCGGTTTCGTCAACGACCGCTGGGGGATTGCCCGGCCCGGCCGCGATGACTTTTTTGCCCGAGTTCATGGCTTGCTTGACCACCACCGGACCACCCGTGACGACTACCAAACGCACCGCCGGGTGCTTCATCAGCTGCTGCGCACTTTCAACGGTTGGCTTTTCGATTGAAACGATGACGTCCTTAGGCCCGCCGGCGCTAACGATAGCCTCGTTGAGAATGTGCACAAACCAATTCGAAACTTGCGCAGCCGATGGGTGCACATTAAACACCACGGCATTTCCGCCAGCGACCATGCCCAGTGCGTTGCACAGGATGGTCTCGGTCGGATTTGTGGTTGGCGTAACCGCCAAAATCACGCCGTAAGGCGCGCGCTCGGTCAGCATCAAACCGTCGTCGCCGGTGTACGCGGCGGGTCGAAGAATTTCGATACCTGGCGTCTTTTCAATAACCAAGCGATTCTTGCTGAGCTTGTCGGCGTACCGACCCAACCCAGTTTCTTCGACGGCGTAGCGCGATAATTTCTCGAGATTGGCCAACGCCACCTGGCGCATCGCCGCAATCATTTTGGCGCGCACAACTCCCGGTAAACGTTCGTTGGCTTCAAAGCCACGGCGCGCTGCGTTGGCGGCCGAATCAGCGTCGGGATACACGCCAAGCGTGCCGCGTGGAATGTCGGTGCGTTTGCCACCGCCATCGCTCACAACCGGCGCGCTTCGAGCCGGCGCTTGACTGACACCACCGCCAGCGCCGAGGCGCTCTACCACGCGTGCGACGATCTCTTCAATTCGCTGGTCACTAAGCATGTTAGTTCCTCTGCTGACGTTGCAAAATAGGACCGTACGCGCGTAGCCATGATTCGCTCATGGCCCTGGCTCACCGCTGTGTTCGCCGCTATTTGAGATAGCGTTGCTCACCGTCAACGGCAATCGAATCAACGATTGCCATGATGGTGGCATCAACAGGCCGGTTTTGCGTAACCGTAGTTTGACGCGCCGACGAACCGGCGCAGTACAACACGACTTCGCCTAGGCCAGCGCCAACGGCATCAACCGCCACGGCTACCGAACCGGTTGGTTTGCCGTCGACGTCACAAGCACGAACCACCAAGAGCTTTAACCCATCCAGGGTGGGCTCTTTGCGAGTCGCAACTAGGGTGCCTATGACTTTGCCCAAAACCATGGGGCTATTTCTTTGCTTCGCCGCGGCCTAATGGCAGGGCTGCGTCGACGTTGGCGTGTGGACGTGGGATCACGTGCACCGACACAACTTCACCAACGCGCTCAGCGGCGCGTTGACCGGCTTCAGTTGCGGCTTTGACGGCCGCAACGTCGCCACGGACGATCGCGGTGACATAACCGCCACCAGTTTTCTCAAAACCAACCAGTTCAACTTTGGCGGCTTTAACCATCGCATCGGCGGCTTCTACCATTCCGACGAAACCCTTAACTTCAATCATTCCAAGTGCGTCAGCCATTTTGCATGCTCCGTGTTAGCGCTAGTTACAAAAACTATAAAAACTATTTATCAACGAACTTTTCAGATTCTTTACCGACGACGCCAGCTAGCGCTGCCGACGCCGCCGCTGCGGCAACGTCAATTTCCGCTTCCGAACCACACATATACAAGCGGCCAAACGCGCCGTAAGGCGTGACGTTTACCAAGAATACATTCGCAGCTTTTTCGGCTTCGTTGGCAGCCAACACGGCGTAACCGGCAGGCTCAGTTTCGAGAATAAACAGCGATTGGCCTGGCAACACCATCATGCCCGCCGACGAGCGGTTGATGATTTGGGTCTGGTACGCCTCCACGCCACGAATAATTTGGTTGGTCAACAACTTCGGCTTGAGCCGGTCGGTCTCTTTGACACCCAAATGCTTCAAAATCGTGGTGCCGGCCGAAAGCACTTCACCTTGGTCGTTATCGTGTACTTCGAGCAAACCATACGCGCGCTCGACGATTTGGATCGCAGGTTGAACGCGTGTCGCTTTGAGCGCAGCGTCAGTTACCTGGTTAATGGCGATGCCGGGGGCGATTTCAACCCATAGCGACGCTTGGCCAGGAACCGGAAGAAATCCGCGTGCTGTCTTGCCGATGAAGGTCGCAAGTTGAGGCTGCAGCGAATCGAGAAAACAGTAGGTGCGCAGAACGGTCGCCATGGTTCGTGTCGAACGCTACCAGGTGTCGGGACCACTTTCTATGCGCTGACACGGGTTTGCGCGATTTTGTAGCGGCACAGTGGCATGGGCGGCTTTTGTGGTAGAAAGCCGTCCGTGAAGCCGCCTACCCGTTGCTTGCTGGTGTCGCTGGTGTTGATGCACACTGCGGGTGTCGCGACCGCCCAGCCGACCGCGCCGTCGACGGCAGCGGCACCAACGCGAGCCAGCAAGCCCACACCCAAGCCGCGGCGCCAGCAAGCCGCACCTGCTGCACCGGCGCCAAGCGCAGTACCGCCCTCTGCTGCACCGGCGCCAAGCGCAGTACCGCCACCTGTCGCAACCAACCTGGTGGCACTGCCACCCGCCCCGGATCCGAGCGCAGCGCTGCGCACGTGGGCTGGTGCCGTCGAAGACACGTCGTTGCCCGTGTTATTGCAACATGCCATGCAGCATTTGCCGGCGCTCGCCGCGGCACGCTACGACATTGCAATCGCCGAAGCCCAGATGGAGATCGCGCGGGCCCGTGAAGACTGGCAGATCGCAGCCGATGCCAGCGTGCAATCCAATCGCGCGTTTTTTGCTGGCATGGCCGGCCGCCAAACCCGGCTCGCACTCACCGGTTCACTTACACGACCTTTAGCAACCGGTGGCGCGGTTTCGATCAATGCCGACACCTCCGTCAATGATTCCGCGTTCGATGCGTTCGATGCGCGCAACTGGGCCGACAGCCTAACCGCATCGATTACCCATCCGTTGATGCGTGGGCGGGGGCGCGCCGTAGTTGAAATTAATCAGCGCCGCGCTGCACTTGAACGCAGCGCGGGTGTCGTCGCGCAAGGCCTAGTCGCGCTCAACGCGGTGCAAACTATCGTCGCAGCGTATTGGGATTTGGTGTTAGCCGAAACCGAACTCGATATTGCGCAGTCATCGCTGACGTTGGCCAACGAACGCTTGCGCGTTACCGCGCTTGCGATTGCCGGTGGCAAACTCGCCCCCAATGAAGACTTGCCGATTTTGCAAGGCATTGCGACGCGCCAAGAAGAAGTGCTCGCCGCTGAACTGGCCGTAGTCACCCGTTCGATTGCGCTACGACGCGCAGCGGGCATGGAGATCCATGCCAACAAGTTGGCACTGCGGGTGGAAACCACTGTGCCGACGCCCGATTTCGACACTGCGGCAATCGGCGCGCTGCTGGATCGGGCCGTTGCCCAGAGCCCTGAACTTGCGCGGCTCGCCCACGCCACCAGTGCCACTGCCCTCGACGTGGAAGTTGCGCAAAATGGCCTGTTACCGCAACTCGATGCGGCCCTCACCTTGGGCCCGACCGGTACCGGCACCAAAGCGATCGACGCATTCACGGGCATGTTCACCGACCCCGGCATCGTCATCGGCGGTACCTTAACTTACCGCCAGTCGATGGCGCAACGTGATGTCCGTGGCCGCCTGCAAAGCGTCGCTGCGAACCGCGAAAAAATCACGATGAATGCAGCCGATGTCCGGGCGCAAATCGCATCCGCGTTAACTTTGGGACTTGGCCAAATCGAACTGGCCCGCGGCCGCATCGAATTGTCGCAGCGCACGATTGCACTCGCCACCCGTAATATTGAGAACGAAGTCGCCCGTGTCACCCTCGGTAAATCGACCAACTTCGATGTGCTGCAACGGCAAGACGAACTCAAAGCCGCGCAACTGCGCCGCATTCGCGCCCTCATCGACGGCCAAAAAGCAATTGGCTCGGTGATGGCGATCACAGGCGAAATCATGTCGCACTACGGCATCGCGGCACCGCGCCCACAATAGTCCCGCGTTATGCCTGAATCGTCCCGGCCCATCGCAAGCAATGTCAATCGTGGCATTGCCTGGTCCGGCGTCGCCCAAGCGGTGATTTCTATTTCCGACATGGTGTCGATTGCGATTACGTTAGCGTTGTTCGTCAACGAAACCCATTACGGCATTGCCGGCATGGCGCTGTGGATGTTCCCCATTCTCGACACCGTTACCGACCTTGGCGTAGCCAGCGCGATCATTCAAAAAGACGACCACACGGAAGCCAAAATATCGACGGTGTTTTGGGTCAACTGCATGATCGCGGCAGTTATGGCCTTGGGCTTGCTCGGCTTGGCACCATTGTATGCGGGGCTAGTTGGCCAGCCGATCGTTGGCAGTTTGTTAATGGCCTACGCCGCCAAGTTAGTGGCGCAAAACGCGTACACCATTCCACTGGCCTTGATGCGCAAACAAATGCGTTTCGATGAAGTGGCCAAGTTGCGCATGATTGCGCACATCGCTGAATCGATAGCGCGGCCGGCCTTCGCGGCAGCCGGCGCGCAAATTTGGTGTTTCGCGCTCGCTCCATTGGTGCGCACCGCGGTGTTTGCGGTGCTGGTGCAACTGCGTAATCCGTTTCTGCCTGCATGGGTCTTCCGCTACGCCGAGATCCGCGACTACCTGGCTTTTGGCATGCGCTCCGGCGCTACCCAGTTGTTGTATCAAACCTACGCCAACCTCGATTATCCCATCGTCGGCATGGCGTTTGGGCCGGCCGCCCTCGGCGCCTATCGCTTGGCCTACGAGATTATTTTGGAGCCCGTGCGTTCAATTACCAACGTAGTCTCCGACGTTGCGTTGCCGACCTTTGCGCGGCTCAAACATCAGCCGGCGTTACGGGTCAAACAGTTCATTGCATTCACCCGGCTCAATCTCATCGCGGTATTGCCATTTTTAGTCATCCTGTTTTTAATAATTCCTGACGCCGTCATGTTGTTTGGCAAAGCCCAATCGGCCCACAGCTTACAACTCACCGCCACCTGCGTGCGCATCTTGTGCCTCGTCGGGATTTTACGCGCGTTGGGTTTTGTCGGCCCGCCATTGCTCGACGGGCTTGGCTTTCCCGGTTTGTCGCTGCGCTACATGGGCTTTGCCGCCATCGCAATGCCGTTGTGCTTCATCAATGGCGCTCACTACCTTGGTGAAAGCTACGATGCGGCCTCGGTGGCTATGGCCTGGGCCTTCGGCTACCCACTAGCTTTTGCAATCTTAATGCGATTAGTGTTGCGGCAATTGCCGCTTGAGCTTGGCGCGTATCTGCGCGCTGCAGCGGGGCCTATCGCCTGCAGTGCCTTGGGCATGGCCACCGGCCTGGTCGCCTTGCATTACTCGGCCGACCTATCGCGAGGCGCCCGCGTCGTGAGCGTTTGCGTCGCAAGTGTGCTACCGATGATTTTGGCCTTCCGTTTTGGCTTACGCCTTTCAATGCGGTCGATCAAAGCAGCGATGTAGTCGAGCCATGCCGGCCGCCAGCAAGCCCCCATGACCGAACCCGAACAAAACGACGACAACCACGCGCCCCATTGGACCAAATGGATCACGTTCGGCGGTATCGCGCTTGCGGCCGTCGCGCTGACATTAACTATTTGGTTGGTTGGGGCGCGCACCCTGTGGCAACAACTCGCAACGATTGGGCCGGGCTTTGCGGTAATTCTCCTGCTCGAAGCGATCGTTACCTTGTGTGACAGCGCCGCGTTGTCAGGATTTTTGGGCCAACAAGGCCGACGCCCGAGCTACTGGGCGGTGGTCCGCGCGCAAATTACCGGCCGCGCGGTTAATGCCGTCACGCCGCTTGGCAGCCTCGGCGAAGCAGCCAAGGCCACAGCCTTAATGACCGAAACGTCCAGCCAACGCGCCATCGCTGCAGTCATTCGTTACAACCTGGCGTCGGCCGGCGTCAAACTCACCACCATTGGTATCGGGGCACCGCTGTGCGGCATCTGGTTAGACGTGCCACCCAGCTTGCGCATCACCTTGTTCGTCGGTGGCGGCACCGCTGCGTTGATCGTAATAGTTGGAGTGTGGATCATTCGCCACGGCTTGTTGGTCACGCTAGTGGCATTCGTCCGGGGCACTCGCATCATCTCGCCCATCCGAGCCAAAGCCTGGCGGCAAAAACTCACGCCGATCGACAAACAATTGCGGCCACCCAAAACCGGCTCGCATTACGCTCGCTGGTATCCAACAGCATGGATCATCCTGTCGCGCGCGCTGTCGATCACGTCGGCTTGGTGCGTCCTGGCTTTCAGTGGGCACATTGCCGGTATCAGCACCATGGCCGCGGTTGCAACCGCCGGGCAAATGATCGGAACGGTCGCCACCATTGTACCGATGGGCCTGGGGATTGGCGAAGGCGGCAATGCTGCCTTGTTTGCTGCGCTCGGCGAACCAGCGTCGGTTGGCGTGGTGATGGTGCTGGGTGGTCGCGCTACCACATTAGTCTATGCAGCCGTTGGGCTAGTACTACTGTTAACAGCGTCGGCGGCCGAGTCAGTTCGCAAAATCGTTCCCAAACGCCGCCGAGCGTAATTGCCTGCCACGGAAATTCCGCTGGTAAGGTCAGCTGGTTGCATCGCGTGGAAGTTCAGCGTCCGTGCCGTCGGTTAATTGCGGCCGGTGCGCGGGAGCACCGGTACGCATGCGCGCCACCCAATACGTCGCGAGCCAGTAGGTCCACAAAAATGGCAGTGTTAGCCATAGGCCGATGACGGCAACCGCCCGCGCCGGCAGCGTCGTATGTTTTTTGCTATCGCTAACAATCCACTCCGTGCAGTGCACGCCCAAAAAGCCAATGTAGAGAGGATACAGCAAGCCAAACCGCACCGGAAAATAGTGGCCGATGATGTTGTGCATGAAGGTGAAAACTTTTCGACCATACTGCGGCCCCGACAAGCCGCGTTTGGCCATGCCGCCCGGAGCATTGAGCCGCCGAATCATCTTGGGCCCAGGGTCAAATAAGACGTATTCGTCAGCACGTTTGCCGGCCGCGATGCGGAACGCCAGCGATGGTTCGTCTTCGATCGGCGTACATTCGTCCCACAGCCCAAATCGCAGCAACGTGCTGCGGCGAATGGCAGCGTTGCCACCCATCAGACTCTGCACCGGCTTGCGTACCGAAGTCTTGGCATACACGCGTTGCCATTTGAGAAAATTAAAAGACAGCACGTTGCGTTCGGCTTTGGCCGGGTTGACGTATGCCGTCTCCATGCCAGCTTCGTCGACGAATTGCCCGGTTACACCCAAACACAGCGGATCTGCAAAGTTGGCTTCGTGCAAGCGCAGCCAATCACGGCTCGCTGGCAGATCATCGTCGTCGATAAATACCAAGAGATTGCCACGCGACGCCCGAACCCCAGCATTACGCGCCCCCGGCCCTCCAAGCGGCGGAAAATACAGCACGCGCAGCCGTTGGTCCTGCGCCAGCTCAACCAAGGCGGCATTTTGAGCTGCGCTATTTTTCGTGCTTTGCTCGACCACCACAATTTCAAAACTGTCGTGGTCTTGCGCCAACAGCAGCAGCAACAGCTCGCGCAACGTCTCGGGCCGATTGTACGAGCGCACCACCACCGACAATCTCGGCAGATGCGAAGCGGACGGTTGCGGCATGGGATCGTGATATCACGATCTACGGATCGGCCGCGACAAAACCTTATCGTCACCGACGCAGATCCGGTAGTTTGCCAGGTGTCAAAGATCTAACACATGCCGCCATTTGCCTAACCCTTAGAATTTGCAGAACATCATATGACCCACATCTTTCATCTTAGCTTCGGCACTGTCAGCTCCGATGACGAGCTCTCGCTTGCCGGCGTGGCGCTCGAACTCGACGACCGCGATGTGCCACATACGATTCTCTGGGAACAGCGCAACCAAACCTGGCAGCGGCTGCAATGGAAAAACCGCAGCTACGCGGTAGCGAGCTATCCACGTGATGGCCACACGACAATCTATATGGGCTGGGATGGCCGACTCAAAATCCGCACAGCAGCGGGTCGTTCGCGCGAAGAAATCGTAGCTACCGACGACGGGCCGAGTCGCTTACGCACGTTACACGCAATTCGCGTGATCGACGAGTATATCTACGTGATTGGCATGCGCCGGATGGTGTATCGCCGCAAGCTCGACCACACCGAGTGGCAGCGCTTTGATGATGGCCTGCGGGTCCCTTTGTCAGAATTCGCCACCACCGCCCTCAACGACATCGATGGCAACCATGACGAGCTGATTGCCGTAGGTAGCCACGAAGTCTGGCGCTATCGCGAGGGACATTGGCAGCTCATCCCACCACCGACCGAGGCTCAGTGGCATAGCGTCAGTGTGCTCGGCGACAGCGCGCTGATCGCTGGCAACTACAGCGCATACAGCCCTGGGCAGCTTTGGTTATTGCAGCAAGATCAGTGGCAACCGGTCGCGCACGAGTTCGGTGAACAAACCTGGGTGCGCATCGAACGTTGGCACGATCGGGTGTTCCTCGTTGCAGCACAAGGTGGCTTGTTTGAATTTACGCAGGCGCCGCAGCCCACCGTGCAACTCGTTGGGCCCGCACATTTTCGCGCTACTTGGCTCACCAGCAATGACCACGCGCTGTATGCCATTGGAGACACGACCGTCCTGCGGTTCGACGGCACGACCTGGCACGACGTGCCACTGCCGACCAGCGTCACCACGATGTAGCCGTGTTAGGCCTGGCAAATGAAGTACTGACCCAATAGTTGGGTCGAGCCACATGAATGGCAAGGCGTGAGGAAGGTAACTAAAGAAGCGTTCAGGATTGTACCTGGTGCACAGTGGTGGGCGCTTGCCGAGCAAAAACTAGTACCGCCCAAATATCGTCCCGCTCAAGATCTGGAAAATCGGCGAGTATTTCGTCAGTTGACATTCCCGCCGCCAAGTACGAGAGCACATCGTACACCGTGATGCGCAGGCCGCGGATGCAAGGTTTGCCACCGCAGCGTCCAGCTTCGATAACGATGCGATCGAGTTGCATGGTTTCAGTATGAAGCGTCGCGCCGACCTCTGCAATTGCCATTCCATTATCAAACAATAATCGCCGGGCACAATCATTGTCTCCAGCGTTTTCGTGCCAGGGCAGCGGCCACTTCAGGGTGCGCCGTCGTTACTCAATCGCCGCTGCATGTACGTCAGCATCCACAAGGTATCGCGTGCCGCTCAGCGCTGCCGCCTTATTATCTCCTGGCTACGCGCGTCAGTGCGCGCCTGCAGCGTGCCTTAATGCGAAAGTGCAGCGGCCGTGCTGAATCGCAGCGGTAAAAGCGTCCGAAATCCGGACAGTGTCGAACCACAAACCAGCCGGAGCAAAATCAATTTCGATTTTCTACGGTAAATTTTCCAACGTCTCAGATAACCGAAGCATGGGAATACCTCGCCAAGTTTCACCGGGTCGCTTTTACACGTTGACGCGGCGCTGCGTGAACCGCATGTTTTTGCCGCGGCCCGATGAGC
>JAGPDK010000428.1 GCA_018057605.1 Kofleriaceae bacterium
AGTTTGCATCGACCCTGATACGCCGGCGGTAACGTTGGCTTCAAACTCAAGCGACACGCGCACGCGTTGGTCGCCCTCGCTGGCAGGTTCAGGCAACACGAGGCCAACCACGCGCATGGCGCCGACTACCACGCTTTGCACCGGACCGCCGTCGCGCTCGCTGAGTTGCTGGCGCGCTGCGGCGCTGACGTACGGCGCAAGGGTTGCGCGTTGTGCCGGTGTGGTGCGATTGCGGTGGGCCGTTGCGAATAAGCGAAACGCAAAATCCTCAAAACCGATCTGTGAAAAATCTGGATCGATCGTGCGGATCGCACTGAGTCGAATGGCGTGCTGCAGCTCGGTCGGGGGCCCGCTGTCCCACGCTTTGTTTTTGTTGGTTTGGTAGGCCGACCAAATAAAGTAGCCCACCACCAACGCCACAAGCGGCAGCATCAGCTTGGGATAATAAAACACCAGGCGCAGCAGCTCGAAGACGAGCTGCAGTGCGACTTCCGCTCCGGCACCATCGCCGCCACTGCTACCGCCACTGCTGCTGTGGCCACCGCCACCGGAGTAACTTTGGCCACCACCCGGGCGGGCCCAGGCCGGATCGTTATCGATCAGCAGCAGCGCAAATGTAACGGCGACCGTGCAACCTGCGATCATCGCCCAGCGTTGCGATCCTCGACGGTTCACAGTGCCCCGGCGCGGCTAGGTGTGCGGTGACGACGATGTAGCTGAGTGTCGACGGCGTCGGGCAGCTCGTTGATGTCGTTGGCCAAACGCGGCATGGCCGCCAACTCGGGTGCGAGCGTCGCGATGAACTCAGCGACGGCAACGCCGCCACGAGGCATAGCCGCGCACATGGCCTCGGTGATGCTGGCGATACGCGCTGGGCCAAGCGCTGCGAGCACGGCGGCGTCAGGTACGACGGCCACCAGTTGTTCTTGCCATGAGATGTAAAACAACATGCCGGTACGGCCAGTGGTATTGCCGACGCCACGTTCATAGAAGGTCGCGCGGGCGGCTCGCTCGACGGCGCGTTGCCGCATGGCGCGAGGCGTTAACAAACGCTTCACGGCCGGCAGCCACTCGACCGCAAACGCGGCCAGCAGCCCGACGACAAACGGCTCCAGCAAGATCGTCAGCGTCGAGAACGTGGCTTGCGCGTAAAGCGCGAAGGCGAGTGCAGCAAAAACGGCGAGGGCACCGACGACGGCGTGGACATGCGTATAACTTGCCGACTGCCGCCGAATTGCGACGACGGCCTCGCAGGCCGATTGCATTTCAACGGTGTGGATCGCGGTTGCGAATGCAGTGCGCGCTGCGGGGTTGGCAAATTGCACTGGCACGGGTGAATCTTAGCAAGCAGGGCGGGGCTTAGCGGGGGTGGCTACCAAAGATCGTTACTTGGATCGCGCCGGAGCGCTTGAACGCGGCACCCCAGCGCCGATGCGCTTGGTTATTTGCCATAGTCGATCGGTTGACCCGCGAGTGCCGCAGCCGCAGCACGGTGCAACTTGCCGCTGGCGGTGCGGGGCAATGCCGGCACGATGGCCAAGGTGCGCGGCCGTTGGAAGGGGGCCAACTCGGCGCGCCAGGTTGCGTAGGCTTGGCGTGCGTCAAAATTTGCGTTGACGACGATTGCCGCCCCGATGCAACGCCCCCAGCGTGAATCATCGACGCCAAAAACTACGGCGCTAACCACGCCTGGTGTCGTGAGTAGCACCTGTTCAACCGCGGCCGGGTGCACATTTTCACCACCGGTAATAATGACGTCGTCGCTGCGGCCCAATACTATCAAGCTGCCGTCGTCGGCCAGATAGCCAAGATCTGACGTGGTAAATACGGTGCGCGGTATGGTCCGATCCTCGTCGAGATAGCCATCGAACAGCGCGGGTGTACGCACGACAATTGCATCCGGTGCCAGCGCAGTGCCAGCCTGGACCTGCACGCCCGGCAATAGGACGCCCACGCCTTGTTTGCAAGTTGGCGCGTCGGGCAATGCGGTGGCGACTTGGCCGCAGGTTTCGCTGGCGCCGTAGGTTGTTAGCAACGGTACGTGGCGTCGTCGGGCGGCATCGACTAAGGGCCGCGGAGCCGCAGCGCCACCGAGCAAAATCGCTCGCACGTTAGGGGCAATGTGCCAGCTCGGATCTTGCAACAAGTCTTGTACTTGGGTTGGTACTACAGATGCCAAGGTCACCGCGCCCGTCTGCAGGGCTGCGCCCAGCTGCGCTAGCGTCGGCGTCAGCACAACCGGCTTGCCAGCGGTTAAGCAGCGCAGCACCACGTTGAGGCCTCCGACGTGGGCGGGTGATAATGCCAACGCCCAACGATCATCTGCGCGCCAATCAAGATGGGCGGCGCTCATCGCGGTAGCGGCGCGCAAGGCTTGGCGCGACAGCACGACGCCCCGCGGCACGCCGGTAGATCCCGATGTGAACACTACGACCGCGGTGTTGGCCGTCAAGGTGGCTTGTTCGATTTGCTGTTGTTGGGTTTGGGCTTGGGCCCGAGAAAGTTTGTTGTGGATGAGGCCGAGGGGTTGGTGCCGCGCCAACGCAGCGTAGATCGCAAGGATGCTTGCGATAGAAATTTCACCGGTGATGACGGTGGCGGCTGAGGTCGAACCTGTTGCGCCGGTCGGCGTCAGCGCGATCGCATCTCGCACCAACGTTGCACACTGTTGAAAGCTCAGCACTTGATGTGCCGCAATCAATGCAGGCGCGTCGCCGTAACGTTGCGCCGCGACGAAGATGCTAAGTGCGTCGTCAGTGGTCTCGTCGCCAACGCCGGTGCATGCAGCCTCGGTCATGATAACAAAATCGGCCATTGTGGCGCTGCAAAACCATGGCCATGACGGGCGGTGGCGCGGACCCGGCCGGGGTTGGTCAACTGCGTTACTTCACCGATCCAATGCGCGCCAATTGGCGACAACGTTGGATTATTGCCGAGTCCCGCAGCGGCTGGTTGCTCGAACAAGGATGCAACTGCGCGCGCAGCTTCGGCGCAGGCGGCGGTTGCTACCGGGCCTTCAAGCGCATGGGTGACAATCGCTTGTTTGCCGCCGCGTGCGACCAGCTCGGCCAACGCAAGGGTCGGCAGCAAACCGCCGAGTATTGTGGGTTTAAGCACCACGCCCCATAAACTGCGGGCTCGCAACAACGCCCCCAACTGGCTTGGCGCGATCTGCGGCAACGATTCGTCGAGTGCCAACATGATGGGCAAATCCATGGGTACGAGTTTGTGGGTGTCGATGCAAGGCTCTTCAATAAACTCCCAGTTAAGATGAGCTAACGCGCGCAGCCGTTTCGGAGTTTCGGCGATCGTCCAGGTTTGGTTGGCGTCGCCGCGTAACTGAATGGAATCGCCAACCGCAGTTCGGATCGCTGTCGCAACCGCAAAGTCGGCTGCCGCATCAGCCGTGAGCTTGAGCTTGAGCGTGGTGAAGCCTTGGGCCACACATGCGCGTGCGTCGTCGGCATCCCCCACCACCGCGGCAGTCGCCAGCTCGACGATTGGGTTCGGCACCAGCACTTGCGCCAAGCTCAGTTGGTGGTTGTGGCACCAGCAGTCGAGCAGGGCGGTTTCGATCGCGAAACGTGCCGCTGCCGAGTGGGCAACGGTATTGGCTACCACATATGCGCGGCCGGGCCCTTCGATTTCGAGTGGCAACGTTTGGTGTATCGTCGCTGCCGCAGTGGCGGCGAGCATGGTGGCCAGCTGGCTTGGCGGCTGCTGGTTGGGGCCTGGTCGGCTCAGCGGTGCAGCTTCGCCCAGCCCAAAAATCCCGCCACTTGAAACGCGCACATATTCGAGGTCACGCTGCCAACCTGCCGTGCCGCCGGCCATGCGTACCGCAGCGCCGCGCGTCGGCGTGGTGACCGTGAGCCGCGCGCACTCGATGTTATCGATTTTCATCGCAGGCTTTCGCTTCGCGCTGTTATTCGTGTTCCATGATCACAAATTCGACGCGTTCGTTAATTGCTTGGGCATTTTTGCTCGACGGCAGTACCAACATTTTGCTGGAACCAAAGCCGCGGGCGTCGAGGCGCGTCGCCGTAATGCCCCACTGCACCAGCCAGTCGCGAATCGTGTCCGCACGTTTTTGGGTTAGTTCCACATCTTTGGCGTTGCGTTCGTTGACGTGAACGATCACCCGCAAGCGCTTGATTTCGCGGTGGGCGCGCAACATCGCGGCGACTTGGCCCAGCACGCTGGTCGAGTTGCGCGTGAGCGTGGTGCCGCTAAACGAAATGCTTTCAAGCAATTCGATTCGGTCGGAGCCCATGACGACCGCCGGGTCGCCCTCGTCCGGGCAGCCGTCTTGATCGTTTTTGCCGTTGATGATTTCGGCCGCCGCTGGACATTTGTCGGCATCGTCGTCAATGCCGTCGTTGTCGTTGTCTCGCTCGGGACAGCCGTCGCTATCGGCGTAGCCATCTTTGTCTTCCGCTTGGTTCGGACACTTGTCCATACGATCCTGCACACCATCGCCATCATTATCGAGTTCTGGACAGCCATCCCCATCTTCGAAGTTATCAAGGTCTTCGGCCGCCAGCGCGCACTTGTCGATGTTGTCGTCGATTAGATCGTTGTCGTTGTCTTGATCGGGGCAACCGTCTTCATCTTCAAACATGTCTTGGTCTTCGGCGACATCAACGCATTTGTCGGCGTCATCACGTACGCCGTCGCCATCGCGGTCGCCTATTACCACCGGTAGCGCTTTGCGCTCGACGTAACTTGGGCGCGATACGTAGCCCAACGACACCGTGGCAAGTGCCGATGGTGACCCTGGGCCATTCAGGATGCCGCGCCCAAGGGCCGCGCTGAGATCAACGTTGGCCAACATATGGTAACGCACGCCGGCTAGCGCGATGAGCGTAGTGCCGGCAGCGGTTGAATCGGCAACCAATGATTTACCGCCAAAGCCATCCACGACGGCGCTCAGGTCACGATTGATGCGATAAGCGCCCCCAACCGCAAACACTACTTCGCTGCCTTGTACGCTGGAAAACTGCGTGCGACTGCGCAGCCATACGCCGGCGTTGCCACCGACGGAAATCGCGCCTTTGCGATATGTTGCCAACCCGCGCAGCAGGCCAGACGGCAGATCAATACCCGCGAGTTGATCATTTTTGGCGGTCGGCAGCGTCATCATCACCGAGCCCGCCAACGCCAAGGCGCTGCGTTCAAATGCGGTCGCTTTGAGATGCAACGATACGTCGCCTAACGC
>JAGPDK010000046.1 GCA_018057605.1 Kofleriaceae bacterium
GAGGCGGCCGTGTCACCGGTCGTGCAGATGGTGCGGGTGCGGGTGCGGGTGCGGGTGCGGGTGCGGGTGCCGGTGCCGGTGCGGGTGCTCGCGCTGGGGCAAGCGAAGGCAGTGGTTGTAGTACGCGTGGTTGCGGTTTGGCTGCCGCTGCCAATGAGTACGGCGCTGCGGACAGTTCCATTGGTGGTGGCGGTAGCTGGCGGCCTCCAGAAATTTCTTTGGCGGTCCGACCGATGGTAGATTCGTCGTCGTCACTCCATGGATCCAGCTTCGGTCGCTCGGGGCAGGTGGGGTGATCAAACAGAAAAATCGTATTACCAATTTCGATGCGATCGCCGTTGTATAAGCGCACCTCGTTGTCTTGCATGACGTTGTTGATCAGCGTGCCATTGCCGGAGCCGCGATCTTTGACGCACCATTGTTCACCGTCGTAGCGAAGATCAAAGTGTTTGCGTGACGCGGCAATATCGGTGAGCACCAGATTGTTGTCGATGCCGCGTCCGATGGTAACCGCGAGACCAGCGCGTAAGTCGAGATGGCGGCCACTGTCATTGCCGCTTTGCACGGTGATGCGCGCATTGGCGAGTGCTTCACCCGTGATCTCGACAGAATTTAGCAGTTGTTGACGCCGTGGCTCATCTACGGTGAGATCGTCCACCGTGCTGCCGCCGGTCTTTTCGGCGAAATCTTGCGGGTTGCTCGGGAGGCCAATTCCTTGCGCGCGGTTTTGTGCCGCTACCGCATCGGCGAATTCGCGCAACCGCGAGGGCTGATCCTGCGCCTCAACCGCGGTGCTATTTTCTTCCCACTCACTAGCGACCGCCGTGCTCTCTTCTTCCACAATCACTTTAGGCGAGGCATTGCGCTGCACCACGTGTCGTGACACAGGCGCAACGGTCCCCTTCGGTGATCGAGCGTTCACCCGATAATTGTACGGGCCTGGGTGCGGCGGATCAATGTTATCCGAGGATTAGAGATTGTGTCGCACCCTATCCCAGCTGGCCCGCTGATCTGCTACCACGGCAACATGCAGCTTGATTTGGTAGGTGGCGCGCACACCAGCGTCACAATTGCCCCGTCTAAAATCATTGGAATCGGCCAAAATTATCGCGCCCATGCCGTTGAAATGGGCAAGGGGCTGCCCGACGAGCCGCTGTTGTTCATGAAACCGCCGTCTGCCCTGCTTGGCGACGGGGCCGAAATCACTCGCCCCGGTGGCTATGAACGGGTCGACTATGAAGGCGAACTAGGCGTGATTATTGGCACAATTGCCAGTCGGGTGCGCCGGGGTGACGCTTTGCAGCATGTGTTGGGCTTCACCTGTGTCAACGACGTGACCGTTCGCGACCTACAAAAAAAGGACGGGCAGTGGATTCGGGCCAAAGGCTTCGATGGGTTCTGTCCGGTTGGTCCTCGGGTAGTGGCCGGCCTGGACCCGTCGAATTTACGCATCACCACGCGGGTCAATGGCAGCGTGCGCCAGGATTCGACCACTGCTGATCTCATTTTTGACGTGCCAACATTAATTTCGTTTGTGAGCCACCACATGACCCTAATGCCCGGTGACATTATTTCAACCGGCACACCGGCCGGAGTTGGCAACTTGGCACCCGGCGATGTGGTTGAAGTTGAGATCGAACATATCGGCGTGTTGCGCAATCACATTATCGCACGCGCCGACGACGCAGGCCCTGCGACTCGCCCATGGATGATGTAAAGCCACAAGCTCCGCCACCTCCAGCGCGGCCGATGCCGGCAGGTGTGGTGCTTGGGTTAGGCGGCAATATTGACGACGATGCGCGGATTTTGCATCGTTTCACAGCTGCACGCTTGGCCGTTAGTGGTTGGGGTGACGTGCGGACATCGCGGGTGTATCGCAGTGCGGCGGTGGGCGTGTCGATGCCGGATTTTCTCAACGCTGCAATGTACATTCAGGTCGGGCCGCAGCTCACGCCGGCGCGGCTCATCACGATGGTGTTACAACTGGAGCAACGTTTGGGGCGAACCCGCGATGCTAACGTAAGGTACGGGCCACGTACGATTGATATCGATGTGTTGCTGTGGGGCGATCGTGTCGTCGACGAGGTTGGCCCGCCAGCTTTGCGGGTGCCACACCCGCAATTGCATCAGCGTCGGTTTGCGCTTCGACCGTGTATAGATTTGCTCGGCCGTGATGCGTTGTTGCCAAACACGACGCAAACCTTGGGCGCCATCGACGATGCCGTGGGTGAAGATCAATCGGTGGTCGCACTCGCAGTTGGATTCTGAAGCTCGGTAGCTGGTGCGCCGCCAACCGGCGCAGGGCCCATGGGCGCAGGCCCATGCGTCCACCAGCGTCGCACTTGCTCCATTGCTGAGGTTCGGCGCAACTCTTGAGGCAACGCTGCGAAAAAAGCGCGACCGTACGATTTTTGCACCAAGCGTGAATCGAGCACGGCCACAATGCCGCGGTCGTCCCGACGACGAATCAAGCGGCCAAAGCCCTGGCGCAGCGCAATAGCCGCAGCGGGTAGTTGCACGGTTTGAAACGGATCTCGGCCGGCCGCAACTTCGGCGTTGGCGCGCGCTCCGAACAACGGATCGGTGTGGGGCGTGAATGGCAGCTTGTCGATAATCACCAAGCTGAGCTGATCGCCAGGCACATCAATGCCTTCCCAAAACGTGGCGGCACCGACGAGCACGCCGCGTTTGGCGTTGCGAAAACTTTCGATCAACGTGGCGCGTGGCGCTTCGCCTTGGACCAACAATTGGTATGGCGCTTGACGCAAGCCGTTGGCAAATTCTGCGACGGCGCGCAGGCTGGTGCACAAAATGATCGCGCGCCCGTCGGTGATAGCCAATAATTCGAGGATGCGGACCAACGCGGCCGCGCTAAACCCCTCGTCCATCGGCGGCGGTACATCGCGTGGCGCATACAACAGCGCTTGGCTAGCGTAGTCAAATGGCGATACAACGCGTAGTTCTTCAACTTCGCTGGTAACCAAGCCCAAGCGTTGCCGGGTGTAGACAAAATCGTCGCCGGCCGACAGCGTGGCCGAAGTGAAAACCGCAATCGGCCCGCCGTGCACGATGCGTTTACGTACAAGTTCAGCAACATTGATCGGCGAAGCTGCCAGAAATGTACCGTTGCTGCGTACTTCGCCCCAATACACGTGGCTAGCCTGGCGCTGTTCGGCAATCAGCGCCAAATCGTCGCGCATGTCGCGCGCGCGCCGCGCGATGGTTTCGAGATTACCGCGGGTGCTGCTGGCATCTTGCGCATCTTGGTCGTCGGGGTCGGACCCCGCTTCGCTCGTTCGCTCGTTCGCTCCATTCTCGGGGCCATCTTCACTTTCGGCGTCAGCTGTGCGCGCCAATTCTTCGAGTGCGGAGTCGAGTCGAAACCAGGCGTCGCGTCGCTCGCGTTCAAAAAGCTGATTGGGCAACAACACGCGATCGGTATTGGCACCGTTGGGGTTTTGAAAGTTGCTCGCAGTCGTTGGATTTTTACTGGCCGCAGTCATCGCCAAAGCGCTACGCAGACCCGCGAATAAAGTGATTGCGGCACGTTCTACACTGCGCAAGCCTTCGTCATTGGCAGCACCGGTCCACAGCGTCATGCGGTTCATGGCATGATGGGCATCGCGCAGCAGTTGCGCGACGCGCACCGTCGAGAACTTGGTGCTGAAATGCTCGGTTGCGACATCTTCGAGTTGGTGAGCTTCGTCGAAAATGACGGCATCGTGGGCCGGTAAAAGTTTGCCTCCACGGTGCGCGGCGCGCAGCGTGATATCGGCAAAGTACAAATGATGATTGACGATGATCAGGTTGGCTTTTTCTGCAGCGCGTCGGGCACTGGTAACAAAGCAACGCTCAAAATGCGGACAACGTGCGCCAATGCGTGAGTCGGGCGTGTTGGTGATTTCGCTCCAAAGCTCGTCGGTCTCACTGAGCCAATCAACTTCGGCGCGGTCGCCGGTTGCGGTTTCGGCAAGCCATTGCGCCAGTGGCGCGATGCGTTCGCGGGCACCGGCATCGCCAGCTTTTAGATCGGCAACCCGCCGTTGGCACACATAGTTGCTAACGCCCTTGAGCACCACCGCCGAAAACGGTCGGCCGATAAACGAGCGCAGCAACGGAATGTCGTTGCGTGCGATTTGGTCTTGCAGGGTTTTGGTGCCGGTCGAAATCACTACGCGTTTGCCGGATTGTAACGCCGGGATCAAATACGCCAAGGTTTTGCCGACGCCAGTGCCGGCTTCGACCAACAGCGGTCGATTTTCGCCCAAGGCGGTGGCCACCGCGGCGGCCATGGCGCGTTGGCCCGGGCGATCTTCATAGCTGGTGATCGCGCGCGCCAACTCACCACCCGGTGCAAGCGTCGTAAACATGCCATCGGAGCGCGTCATCGTTGCGGCCGCGCTGCAACTCGCTGTCGGAGTGCGCCGTGGATCATGGCGTGCGGCTGGCCTTTTCGGTGAGACCACTGATGCCAAAACGTCGCGCTAATTCGGCCCATACCGCGCTTGGTTCGATGTGGCGTGCGGCGAGGCCAACCAGTATATGAAACATCAAATCGGCGGTTTCGGACACCACGCGGGCATCGCTGCCACTGGGTAATTCGGCCGCCAGTTCGGATTGTTCTTCGGCTATTTTTGCCAGGATCTTTGGCATGCCGGCGTCGAGTAGTGATTTGGTGTAGCTTTTTTCGCAGGTGGCGCGGTCGCGTCGGTCGGTGATCACGGTGGCCAAACGATCGAGCATATGCGCGGAGTTGGTAGGCTCCGACGACAACAAGGCCGGAACGCCATCATCATTGGGGCCATGATCGACAACAAAAAAACACGATGCCGTACCGGTGTGACACGCCGGGCCATGTGGGCGCACCCGGGCCACCAAGGCGTCGCGATCACAATCGGTGCGGAGCTCGACCAAATGCAGCAGGTTTCCCGAAGTTTCACCTTTTTTCCAAAGCGCTTGCCGCGACCTCGACCAGAAATGCACAATGTTGGTCGAGCGGGTCAAGGTTAACGCATCTTGATTCATCCACGCCAACATCAAGATCGTGCCGGTCTCAGCATGTTGCACCACGCACGGGGCCAAGCCCTGGCCGTCGAAGGCAATTGCAAATTCGTCATCAGTGATGCCAGCAGCCGCTGAGCTTGCTGAGTTCGTCGATGTTGCTGATGTCGGAGCCAGATCCATGCCCTACCGTGGCGGTGGCTCCGCGTAATGTCAACCATCGGTTGCCAAGCGATTCGATGCGACGTGCGAAGGCTGGCTAGTACCTCGCATCCTAAGTTCGATCAGGGTTTTCCCGGCCCCTTCGGGTGAGGCCGGGGAAAACCCCGTGCGTGAACCCTCTTGATGCTCGGTCCTAGTTTCATTTTCGTTTCGTACCGCTAGTCAGCCAGGAACTCTGAACGGACTTAGGATCTGCGGTACTACTTGAGACTGTTGAAAAGTTTCATGATGCGTACGCTGGAATCGTTGTCTTGCGAGCACGGCTTAAATGCATCGGGAAAAATGGTTTGAAAGCGTTTGGTCGCTGGGTTCATCTTTTCGCCGAGCGTGTCTTTTTGTGCTTGGGTCATGCGGGTGTCGAGACTCTTGATTTCGCTAAGCAGGGCCGCATTTTTTTGGAACAGTTCCTCCAATTGCGTGGCCATCGTCGGACAATCTGGCGTCGTCGCTTTCGCGATATCAGTTACGGTGTCCATCAATTGGCTGACGCGCAGGGCGGTGGCTTCGAGCTCGGCGTCAGTGGCTGCGCCGACGGGGGCCGTGACCGTCGCGGCCGCACTGCCGGTTGCACTGCCCGTTGCCATCCCAGCCGCGCTGCCCGCTAGCTCGGCTGGCGCGCTGCTGCCAGCGGCACTGCCTGATGCGCTGCCGCTGCCAACCGCTGCGACCGGCGGAGTTTTTGCGTTGTCTTGTTTTTTGCAGGCGGTGAATGACAACAAACACACGCTGAATACCAGGGCTGATTTGAGCATTACGCAGCTTAGCGCATCGGGCCAAGCCCTGTCGACGGTGCTCGGGTATCATGGCGTCGGTGCATTTTCAAAATCTAGCTTCGGCGCTGAACTCGATGCGTACTTGCACTAATCGTCCGCTGGCATCTTCGTCGATAAATACCGGAAACGCGCCGGTTGGCATGCTCAACCCAAGCCACGCAGTGCCGTTGCCGACCGCAGCGGAACCGGTTCGCGTTGCGCTGGCGCGCGCCACTTCGGCAAGGCCGAAGTAATCGGAGTGCGGCCGGATTTGCACGCTGACCTGCCAGTGGTGGTCATGCTTTTTTACCGCGATCTTGTCGGCGAATTGTTCGGCTCGGGCCAAAGGCACATCACACCAACCATACCCATCGCGGTGACTTGGCGCTGCTAACAGTGCGGCTAAGCCAGCGGCGTCTTTGCCCCAAAAAATCACATCGGCTTTGCCGTCAGCGCTGGCCTCGTGTTGCCAGCCGGAGAGTGTCACCGCATCGATCGCTGCGAGTTGGGCTAAATCGATCGGCACGTGGCCAACCAGCCGTGATGCCGCTATTGCACTTGGTGCTGCATTTGAAGGCTCGGGTCCGACGACGATTTTGATGCGCTGCCATGTTGCTGCATTGCCACTACGGCCATTGGTTTCACCCATAACCTGGAGCGGCGTTGGCGGCACTGCGATGGCGAGCAAGCCAGGCTGCAACGTAGCAAGCTCCATATATTCGAGCAGGCCAATATCGATCACGGTCAATGTGCCACTTGGGGCGACGATGGTGCCGAGCAAGCCTGCGGGCGGATGGTTGGCCGGTGTTGCTTGTGTTGCGGGCTTGGCGCGCGCAGCCCGTGGCGCCCGAATCGAAGGACGTGCGACGGCTACGTTCTTGCTGGCCGGCGTTTTGCCAGCGGCGGGTGCTTGCGCTGGCGTCACTGCGACGGATTTTTTGCTGGCGGCTTTGGCGCGGGTTGATTTTGCGCCGATTTTTGGAGAGGCACCCATGTAAGGGGAGCATACCGCGAACCGCGGCAATGCCGAGCTACTGTGACGAATGCTGCCGAAACGACAAACGCGGCACCAGAGGCGCCGCGCGAGAGAGTGGACCGACGGTCCGTGTAGCTATTGCATGCTGCCGCTGATTACGACGTAGCCGTCTTCGCCTGCAACCGACAAGTTGTTGATGGAGACGCCGCCGATGGCAGGCAGAGGCACGTTGCCCATCAGCGCTTTGACGATACCCACTTGGTGTTCGACGCTGCCAACCACGATTTTTTGTAAGTCTTCGTTGGTGAAGCCCGTCAGGTTGGCGCTGCCGTCCATCACATTAACAGCGATCACTGGTTCGCCGAAGTCGACGCGGACGTTGCTGCCGGTGCCTTTGACTTTAACGTCCATTTTGACATTGAGCGCGGCGGTGGCCATTGGTTTGCCAGCTTGCAAGAAGGTCATGGTCATGTCGCCGGCGATGAGTTGCATCCGGCCGTCTTTGGGGTCGGCGCTGATCATCGGTGGCAACGTCATGGCAATCGCGGTGGAATCGAAGGTGCCACCCGGTGCTGGCATCGTGATGTTCATCATGCCAGCGGCTGCGACGCCAGCGAGCAATTGGTTGGCGGCGTCATCGGCCATGCCGAATTTGAAGCCTTGGGCAGGGTTGAGATCAAGCGTGGCGTTTGGGGTGTAGATGAAACCCTTGCTCGATTCAGTGCCTTGAATTTTCATGCGGGTCGATAACACGATGTGGGCTGCGGCGGGGTCGAAGTACAAATCCGATGGGAACACTTCAACATCGAGCTTTTTGCCCAAAACGTCGACGGTTTTTACGCCAGCAAGCGCACCGAAGGCATCGTTGACGATGGGGCCCATAAAGGCTTCGGCCCCTTGTTCAATGATGAATTCCGCTGCGGCATCAAGTGGCAAAATGTCGAGTACCGCGCCGGGCAGGCCCGATGCTTCCATGCGGAAGCCTGTGAGCACGACGTCTTTTTCCGTCATTTTGACGTCGAACGACTTACCATTTGGCGTGACGTTCAAGATACCCGTGACTTTGACATCCGCCGCGCTCACCGAGATGTCGGTGTCGCCATCAAGGCACGATGCGCCGTAGCGTGCGTGCATTGGGATACTAAGGTCTTTGAGATTCAGCGAAAACCGTAAGCCCCCAGCGACCGGCTCCAAATCGATGACGGCCTTGCTCATGTCCACGTCTTTAACGGTGACTTTGGCGTACAAACAATCTTCCGAGCCGTCAGCTTCAAGGCCGACGTTCACCATCGGGTTCATCGGCGCCAAAATCGGCGCCATGTCGGTTTGCGCCATGATGGTGCCTGCGGCTTTGCCAATGGAGTGTAAGGCATCGTCGGAAAGACCGACCGCGATGGCGTCATTAACCATGGCGCCCGGGAGCCGCAGCTCGCCAGCGGCAACTGCTCGTGTGTCGCTGGCTTTGCCGCCTTCAACGTCGATGGCATCGGTTTGAATCAAGGTTGCGCCCGGTTTGATTTCGATTTGCGCGATGAATTGGCCGCCTTCGGTCAAGGTGGCTTGCACGCCGTTGACCATGACTTTTTGAATAGCATCCCCGTAAATGTTCGGTGCAACTTCACCGCGGACTTCAATCATGCCGGCACCTTGCTGCATCAGACTGCGCGCTGGCGACGTGACTTTTAACACTGGCGGCTCTTTGAGTTCCGCTGGCGACGAGGTGCAAGCGGCGAACGACGCGAGCAACGACAGACTGGCGAGTTTTAGAAGGTTACGCATGGTGACTTGGACTTAAGCAAGCTGCGGGCCAACCTGGGAGGGGATCGGGTTTGCGCTGTTGCTGTTGATAGATCGCATAGGTTACAGCTACTTGCCGCGCTGCGTCGAGACTTTCGTAATAAATTCAGCTACTTCATTAGCCGGGGCCTAGCGGCCTCAGGCGCCAGATCTGGCTGATCTGTTAGCCTGTGGATCTCCCAGTTGTTCGCTGCATATCGCAGCCCGACAACCCCATAACGAGGCGTCAGCGTCAAGTTGAAATGAAGTGAAGTTGTTTTCCATAAAAATAGCGCAAGTGTATGTATTTGCTTTGTTATCTCGAAATATTCGACGATTGGGTCGGTTACTTGACAGCGCTTGCGATTAGCGGAATGGTAGGCCCATGATCCGAACCGTATCTACTCACCGGCCGCGCGATGTAAGCGCAGGCATGATCATCGCTGCGCTGGCGGCTCTCGGGCTCGCATTGATTGCAAATTTCGCGATGTAAGTAACGCTCGGGTTACGTCGCATCAGTGAGGCCGTCGTGAGGCAATCCGCCCCAATTGGAAAATCGTGAAAGATAGGGCCAGTTCACAAGCCCGAAATACTCGTAATCGCGCTACGCACTATGCCTCTCGCCGCCGGGACTTGGCGTAACGGCGGCACAACCAACGCCTGCGTGGCGTGCTCGTTCAACAGGAAATTATTATGCGTTTGATGCGTTTGATGCTCGTGGCCGCACTTGCGGCAACTACTGTTACGGCCTGCGGCGGTAGCAAAAAGACTACCACTGCGCCTGCCGTGGAAAAATCGCTCTATGATCGCCTCGGCGGCAAAGATGCGATCAACACCGTGGTCGGTATGATGTTGGCCAACGTCGTCGGTGATGCCCGTATCAATGCTCGGTTTGCCAACGCTGATGCCCAAGCGCTGCAAGGCAAATTGGTTGATCAAATCTGTGAAGCCACCGGGGGTCCTTGTAAGTACGAAGGCAAGGACATGAAAACTGCTCACACTGGCATGAAGGTCACCGAAGAAGAATTTGGCGCCTTGGTGGAAGACCTGGTTAAAGCCCTCGATGCCGCCAAAGTTGGCGAAAAAGAAAAGACCGAGTTGCTTGGCGCACTTGGCGGGATGAAGGGTGACATCGTCGGCCAATAGCCTCAGCCATGGTCGAGCTAGATTTCTATTTTGACCTGGTATCGCCGTATGCGTATTTGGCCTGGTGGCGTGCGCGCAAGGCTAACATTGCGTTGATGCCGCGCCCGGTGTTGCTCAGTGCGTTGCTTGCGCATTGGGGCACGCGGGGCCCCGCGGAGATAGCCAGCAAGCGCGCGACCATGGTGCGCGATGTCATGCGGCGCGCTGCCTGCTACCAGGCACCGTTGCAGTGGCCGCCTCGCCATCCGTACAGTACGGTGGCTGCGGCACGCTTGGTGTTAGCGGTTGTCGACGGGCCACGCCGGGCAACCTTGGTGGATGCGCTGTTTGAAGCAGTGTGGGTCAAGGCGGCTGCGATCGATGCGGCCGAGGTCCTCGACGCATGCGCCGAACGAGCTGGGCTTACCGCGCAGGAACGCGCCTGGGCACTAACCAGCGACGCCAAAGCCGCGTTGTATGCAGCCAACGCCGCAGCTATTGAGGCCGGCGTGTTTGGGGTGCCGACGTTTGGCTGCGCGGATGAATTGCTGTTTGGCGATGACCAAGTTCCGGTTGTGCAAGCCAAACTTGCTGGCAACGATTCGCTCGATCACGCGCGTGCCGACGCTGCAATCGCGCAGCCTGTGGCCGTGCTGCGCGGTGCTAGTGATCCTCGACCCGTTGTGCAAAAGCCACGGTAACTTTGTCATTGCGACGGCGCGGTGCGGTATCGATTTAGTCTCGCGAGCGGATTTTGGCGCGCTATTTTGTGCAGGTCGAGTCGTAGGCTTTGCTCCAGGTTTTGCCGCGATCGGTCGAATATTCGCCCCACATTTTAAGCTCTTTGCCGACGATTTCTTCGTAATGACGGGCCATGGCTACGCCGTGTGATGACGTAGCGATCGCGTTCCAAACCGTTTTGCCAGCCTTGGGGCCTTCGGACGTCGCGACTTCTTGACTGCCCATGTTGGTGGCCATGAGGCGATGCCAGGTTTTGGAATTGTCGTTGTATGTGGTGAACGATTCAAATTTGAAACCGGATTTTACGCCGGTTTGCACGTACGACATGTGCACCCAAAAGCCATCGAGGTCGACTTTTGTGGAGGCTTTCGCGAGCAAGGGCACCGACGAGCCATCGGGCATCATCATCATGCCTTTGCATTTCATCGTGCCTTTGGCGATTTTGCCTAGCGCCACCAATTCGGGCGCTGGCATCGGTTTGGCCATCGGTGGTGGTGACGCCACCGGCGGTTGCGCGACGATGGCCGAACTGCTGGAGCCAACTTTGGTTGGATCAGCGACGCGGACTGCCACTTCAACTTTGTTGTTTTGTTGATCAGCGTACGCAGACCCTGAAAATCCCCAACCCATCAGCGCTGCGAACATAACGGTGTGCAATTTCATAGCATCCTCCAGAAGTTGCTCGCACAATGCCACAAAGCCGGGCGGTTGGGCGTTACCCCGGCGATTCCATGAAACCTGTGAGTGTGCGAGGTGTCCGTTGGTTATGCCGAGTGTAGGACGAAACATGAGCTACTTGTCCGCGCTCCTACTGCTGCCATCGCTACTGGTGTCGATGCCTGCGTGTGGAACGCCCGTGGCACGGCAGGCTACCGCCCACTCAGGGGCGGCGGCCGCGACAGCAACGGTGCATGTGGCGCCACCAACCAATCAAGCGCACGATGACCCGCCCAAAAAGTATGTGAATGTTGATTGGGCCAAGGTTGTGATCACCACCGATCACGACGCCTTGGAACTCTGGCAGCGCATCAATCCCACCACCGAAGATCTAGCCGTCAAGCTCGGCGAAATTCCGAGCGATTTTGCCATCACGAAACCATTGGCACGAGCCATGTTGCGTAGTGGAAATTTCACCTGCCCGAGTCGCAATATTGGCACCGCTTGTTCGCCGGTCTTTGAACTCATTGATACCCCGGCTGACGCAACCTGGACCGAGCCGTGTTTGCGCCGTGAACTAGCGTTGTGGAGCATCGATCAGCTCGACGACGATGACGCAGTTTCGGTCGCCCCAGCGCTGGTTGCGATTGCGGGTTTGCCTTTGCCGGAAACCGAGCTGCCCAATGCAGCGTTTGACCTGTTACCGCTTGGCCCCGACGGAGACGCGCTGTTGTATGACATGGCGATCGCTGCGCACCGCGTACACCGCCCGGTGCCGCTATCAGGTGAAAATTCGCCAGCGGTGATGGCGCGGTTACTCACCCAACACCATTTGGCCGAACCGTTGAATCACCTCACGGTGGATGAAGCTCGTCGTGAAATCCTGGCGGCCATTGGTGATGCGCAACTGCCCGTGGCGGCTCGGCGCGAAGCCTTGCTCGCCGTCATTGAATTTAACGGCGGTACCCTCGACGCCGATATCCGTGCAGTCTTGCAGCGCACATCGCGCGATGCCAACTGTGAGCTTGCGGGCGTGGCGGCGCGGGCCTTGGGCCTTGCATTGGTCCCAAGTGCGTCGAATAAGCCGCTGATGCAAATGCGGGCGTTATGCCTAGCCGTGCACGCCGAAGTGGACCTGCGTGCATTTATCGATCGCCGCGGACTGACCCGGGTTTCTTACGGTGATCCCGACGACGAAGGCAACTCCATTACGACGTTAGGCCCGAATCAAGTGGACAACTTTGGCGAGCTGGAAAAGCAAGCGATGCGTGGCACGTGTGTTGTCACCAAGGGGTTGGTCGAATGCAAAGACGCGCAAGTGCGTGCGCAATTTACCTTCAAACGTGGCCTGTTGCAGCGCCTTGCGGTGGAGGAGCTTCCGCAAGTGTGTGGAACGACTGAATAATAGCAGCGCTATCTTGCTGCAATTGTTAGCTGGCATCGGTGCTTGGCTGTGGCACAATGACCCATGCGCATTTCGTTTCGCTTGCGATCGCTGGTCACCGCATTGTTATCAACCGTGATGCTGATTGCAGTGCTGCCAACTGCCGATGCACAGGTGTGGAAGCCGCGAACCAAGGCAAAACCCGCCGCTGCGGTCAAGCGACCCGCCGCTGCGGGGAAGCGATCTTCTTCCAAAGCTCGGCCTCGGCCTCGCCCCACGCCACCTGCGGCCGCAACCACCAATTCTGCGGCTGGCAACAACGGCGCGCGACCGGTTGACCTCGTGCCTGACGATGAAAACGATCGCGCCGGCAACGACCGCGCTGACCGCGCTGATCGGGTGGTTCGCGATGCCGAAACGACGCGCTCAGGTAGCAGCGATCGAAGGGTCGGCGACACCGAGGTTTTTGTAGTTATTAATGATTGATTTCAATTGGTTGACACTATTTTGCTCGGTTGATGTCGATTTCGTGCGCTCCCGGCTGACGCGAAAGTGATCCGGATTACTTCCAAAAAATTGCCCCGAGACTGCAGCCATGGCTATTTGCCTAGATGGACATGCATGGCCGCAAGGGAAGCGAGTCGTCGGCGAATGCCGGCGGTTGGCGTGCGCGCCGTCCGGTTCGAGGTAACAAGCCAACATCGAACCGTAAGATTCAGTCGGTCTGGGCGCGGCTAGGTTCGCCACGTGTGGTGGCGCGCCGACTCTGGAGCATTGCCAAACGATTGCGCATGGCAGCGGTGGCGGCGGTGTTGGTGGCCGCCGCAGGCACCGCAACATGGTTCGGCTATCGATTTTTAACTACGTCGCCACGCTTTGCGATTCGCACCATCGAGATCGACGGCAACCAGAAGCTGAGCAATGCTGAAATCGTTGCGGCCATGCCGCTGCATGTCGGCGAAAACATTTTCAAAGCCGATGTTGCGCGGGCCGAACCGGTACTGCGGCGCTTGCCATGGGTTGCACAAGTTGATGTGTCGCGGCATTTACCCAACACCATTCGCGTCCACGTGCGCGAGCGTCAAGCCGCCGCCATCGCGGTGCTCGGTGACATGTACTTCATGGATGCCATGGGCCAACCATTTAAGCGCATCGATTTTGTCCACGATGACATCGCTGCGTTGCCCATCGTTAGCGGTATTGCGCGTAGCGAGTTTGCGGCAAACCCGGCGGCCGTGGCCGAACGTTTCCGTGCTGCGCTTGCGCTGATGGTCGACTGGCGCGGCAACGTTGCACGGCCCGCCATCGCTGAAATCAGCCTTGATCACCACGCCTATACGCTGCGCACCGTCGCTGGCACCACGGAGATTCATCTAGGTGGTCTCGACGGGTTAGCGCTTCGGCTGGCCACCTTTGACGCGGCATGGGCGTCCCTGTCGGCGTCCGAAAAGCTGCACGCCCGCGAATTTCGTCTCGATTATCAACCCGATCAACTCACCGTCGCATTCGCCAAGGATTGAAAGACCCCAAACATGGCCAAGACCAAAAGCAACGATATCATCGTCGGACTCGACATCGGCACCACGAAAATCGCCTGCATCGTCGGCGAAGTGACCGAGGACGGCATTGATATTATCGGTATCGGGTCAGCGCCTTCGCGTGGCTTGCGGCGTGGTGTGGTGGTGAATATCGATGCCACTGTGCAGTCGATTCAACAAGCCGTCGACGAAGCTGAGAACATGGCGGGTTGCGAGATTTCGCAGGTCTATGCGGCGATCTCAGGCGCCCACGTGCGCGGCCTTAACTCGCACGGCATCGTGGCGGTCAAAGATAAAGAAGTGCGAGACTCCGATATCGCGCGGGTCATTGAAGCCGCCAAAGCCGTGGCGATTCCGATGGACCGTGAAGTGCTGCACGTGTTGCCACAACAATATGTCATCGACGATCAAGACGGCATTCGCGACCCACTTGGCATGGCCGGCGTGCGGCTCGAAGCCAAAGTGCATATCGTGACGACCGCGGTGACCAGCGCGCAAAATGTGGTGAAGTGCGCGAATCGCTGCGGGTTGCAAGTGGCCGACATCGTGTTGGAGCCGCTCGCGGCATCGCAAGCCGTGCTCGAAGAAGATGAAAAAGAACTCGGCGTTGCGATGATCGATATCGGCGGTGGCACGTGTGACATTGTGGTGTACTGCGACGGTGCCATCGTTCACACCAGCGTCTTACCGCTCGGTGGTGGCCACGTGACCAACGACATCGCCACGGTGCTGCGCACGCCACTTGATTCGGCGGAAAAAATCAAACGCAAGTACGGCTGCGCCGCGCGCAACCTGGTTGACGAAAGTGAAACCATGGAAGTGCCGTCGGTGGGCGGTCGGGGCCCACGCGTGTTTCCACGCATGAAATTGGTTGAAGTGATCGAACCACGAATCGAAGAAATCTTCGAGCACGTCAAGCGCGACCTAATGCGCTCGGGTTACTTCGACAGTTTGGCGGCCGGCTTGGTGCTCACCGGTGGTGCGACCGCGATGGAAGGCGTAGCCGAAATCGCCGAACAAGTTGTGGGGTTGCCAACCCGCCGTGGCATGCCCACCCGCATCGGCGGCCTCGTCGATGTGGTGCGGTCCCCGGCCTACGCCACCGGCGTTGGCTTGGTAATGTTTGGCGCTGCGCAAAACCGCTCGATTCAAATCATTGGCCGGGGTGCGCAACAAGAAACCAACAGCGGCGTGCTCAAGCGAGCCTGGAGCCGCTTGGCTGAAATGTTCTGAAATCGGGGGCGCGGCCGGGCCGTACAACGGCAACAACTGCAATCAAGCGCTGACAATTGAATAGTTGCGAGGGTGCAGTGGCTGCGTTAGATACTGGGTGAAAGGTTTATTGATTATGAAAATCATCGCCACCGTTTTGTTCGCATCCTTGATCTCGTTTGCCGCCTGTAAAAAAGACGACAAAAAAATCGCGCCGGCACCAACGCCAACCACGGTTTTGGTTGGTTCGGCTGCTGAAGCCGCAAAGCCAACTGAAGCGCCAAAAGCTGCTGAAGTGCCAGCTGGTGAAGCTCCCAAAGCCGATCCTGCCGCTGATCCTGCCGCCGCTGCTGGCGTTGTGATGACGGTTGAACAAGCTGGTGCCATGGCGACGGGCGTCATGACCAAGTTTGCCGACGCCATCAAAGGCGCCAATGGCGATTGTCCAAAAATGGCCACCGCGCTCGGTGCCATCAAAGAAGAGATGACAGCGATGGTTAAGGCCGGCAAGGCATTTGACACCGACGAAGTTAAGAAAAAAGAGTTCGACGAAAAATTCGGCAAAAAGCTGACCGAAGTCATGATGCCAGCGATGGAAGGCCTCATGAAATGCCAAGACAACGCCGATGTCACCAACTTCATGAAGTCGATGGACGCGAAATAATCTAGCGCAACACGCTTGCTGTTACGACGCATGGCCGCGGTGTTTTACATCGCGGCTGCGCTGTTTTCGGCAGCAGTTTGATGCAAGATACGGCGATGAAAAATAGTAGGGCGCTGGTGGTTCTTGGCTTGGCCGCCTGCGGCAGCACAACTCCAAAGGCGAACACTGGCGGCGGCGTAGCCAAAGCTACCGGCGACGTAACGAGTGCGCTGTTTGAACACGGCAAATCGTGGACGTTTGCGCTCGAAACCAAAACCACGCCGCCGATTGATATGGGTGAACCAACGGTCACCGCCGATGGCAAGCTGACTTGCACCATCGAAAGCGTGAAAACTGTCGGAAACGTCAGCGTAGCCAAAATGACTTGCACCGGTCCGGGTGACGCATTGCCGACCATGTACTGGCTGCGTAATGCGCAGGGCTTGTGGGGTTATTACTCCGGCATTGATGAAGCCGAGTTGGCCAAGCACGTTGCTAACCCTAATCCCAAAGAAATGTTGCTCGCCACTGTGCCAGTTGCTCATAGCTCAGAAGCCAAAGATGACGAAGGCGCGTTGGCGGTGCATTGGGCTAAGCCCGGCGACGCGGGGGCGTGGTGTTTCGGTTACACCTTCGCCATGGGCGACGAAGCGGGTTGGGAGATTTGTCTTAAAGCTGACGTCGGCATTGTTTCGGGCAACTGGTTTGATGCCGGCGCGACCACCACCGAGCATCGCTACAAATAGTCCGGTTTTCGGACAGTTTGGCGCTAGTATAGATTGTACAAGAGACGATCCCGCTGATCATTGATCTCAGGTTCCTCTTTTTGTTCACATCTTGGGAATTTTGGACGTGACGACGGCGCAGCCAAGTGAACGGTCGGGTGAACGGCCAGCTCACCGAGACTCCGGAGGGGGCGACGAGGAGCTTGAACGAGTGCGCTGCGGCTGGCCGCGCGGCCGCGGAGGTTGGTGCTCGCGCGTTGCCTGATGCGCCGCCGTCGCGTGGCGGTGAATGGCGGTAGGTGATAGCGATGATGGGCCCTGCGCACAGTGGGCTATCGGCGAGTGGGTCGGCGGGTGAACCTGGAACTTGAATTAGCGATAATTGTCGATTTGAATGGGCCGATTGGTGTCGGAGACTTGCACGATTGTGCGTCCGGGTTTCGGACTCCATTTTTCTCTAAATGTGAGGAGGATTTTTGCGATTTGTGTTGACGTGATTTTTGGGCCGAGAATCGTCCGCTAACTACCGGCGTGCAAAAGGCTGGTGCAACGCCGTCATGTTCACGGCATGCACCGATAGTCGGTGTTGGTGAGTTTCGTTCATCACACCGACGCACATTGGTTGGCGTGGCGGGTGGGTTGGGATTTACGCACGGCACGCGAACGGGTGCGGGTTGCACGGAAGTTGGCTGAGCTGCCGCTGGTCGACGAGCAATTGCGAATTGGCGCGATGTCGTATTCGCAAGCCAGGGCTATTTCGCGGGTGGCAACGGCCGACAAAGAACATATCTGGATCGCATACGCTAAACGCATGCCGGCTTCGCAGCTGGAAAGCTTGTGCCGTTCGTACCAAAACGTACAAGCGTATGATCAAGCGCATGGAGCAGAGGCCGGAGCAATGGCGGCGGCACAAGTTGCAGGGCAGCGCACGGTGACTCGGCGAAGTCTCGACAACGGCATGGTGAAGTTTGAAGTGGTCCTGCCAAGCGATGAAGCAGCGATCGTTTGGACGGCGCTCAATGCTGCAATTGACACATCGAGCGCAGAACCGACTCCCGCAGAACCGACCCCCGCAGAACCTTCGTCCGATAAACTGCCGACTGCAAAAGCACCAACGTCTGCCGACCGTGGCCGGCAACGTGCTGATGCGTTCATGGATATTATCCAGGATCGCTTGCATGGACATCGACCTCAGCGCACCCCGATCGAAATCATCGTCACGGTGCCCCATGCCGCCCTGCACGGTTCGTCGGAACCGGCGGATCTAGCCATGATGGCCGACGGCGAAGTCATTGCCGCGTCCACTGCGCGACGCTTGTGCTGCGATGCCGGCATGGTGGTCGCCCACGTCGACGCGCAAGGTGTGCTGCTGTCGGTCGGTCGCAAAACCCGCACGATTCCGGCCGCAATCAAGCGGGCATTGTTGCTACGCGACCGCACCTGCCG
>JAGPDK010000047.1 GCA_018057605.1 Kofleriaceae bacterium
CAGCCAACTTTCGCGCAACCCGCACTCGCTCACGTGCGGTGCGCAAATCCCAGCCAACCCGCCACGCCAACCAATGTGCGCATGACAACGCGCCTTGCACATGCCAGCCCGCAACAATGTCGAATTCACGAATCGCGGTTAACAGCCGATGCATCGCAGCGTCGAAACGCACAAGCACAAACCTCCGCGGCCGCGCGGCCAACCGCAGCGCCTCCGTTCAACCTCCGAGTTGCCCCCTCGGGAGCCGCTGTGAGCCGACCGTTCACCCGTTCGTTCACCCGCCCGTTCACATGACCCTACGTATCCCTGCTTAGCCACCGCCCATCCACCTGCCCCGTGCACAGGCCCCCTGCCTTCGGTTGACTGACCGCGATGTCGCAGGTATTCAACCCAACACGCGTGAACTACGCGAATCTGCGCAATTTTATTGAATCAGATTTTGGCCGTTAACGCGCGCGACAAACCTTAATGAAAAGTCAAATCATTACGACACTACTCACCTTGCTATTCGCAAGTGTTTTGCATTTCGGCGTATGGCGCGGTGTGTTTGTCAGCACCAAAAGCCCGCGCCGCGTGCAACGTTGGGCCGGCGGGTATCTGGTGATCAGCTGTTTGAGTGTGCCGGTGACCATTTGGACAGCGCGCTTAGGCTACAGCCATATCGGCAAACATTTGGCGTGGTTCTCGATGCCGTCGATGGCGGTGGTCGGGCTCACCGCACTGGCGCTGATCATTTTCAAAACCCCGCTGTTGCTTGCAATTCTGAGCAAGCGCGTGCAGCGCAAGGTGCGGCAACGGCCGCCAATGCCAGCGTCGGAATCCGACATCACGCGCCGACAGTTGTTGACCCGTGCCACCAGCGGCATCGCCGTGCTAGCCGGCACCACGGCCGTCGGCAGTGGGATGGCCAGCGCGCTGGGCCAGCACACGATCGAAAAGTTAGAAGTGACGTTGCCCGGCTTACCGCGCGCACTCGACGGATTTCGCATTGTACAACTCTCCGATTTACATATTGGCCTAACCATCGATCGCGACTTTGTGCAGCGCGTGGTTGATCGAGCCAATGCGCTAGCGCCTGATTTAATCGTGCTAACTGGCGATTTTGTCGACGGCAGCGTTGCCGAAATTGCCGACGACGTCGCACCGCTCGGTCAACTGCAAGCACGCCACGGCGTATATGCGATCACCGGCAATCATGAATACTATTCCGGTGCCGATGCCTGGGTCGCGCACTTTGAATCGTTGGGCATTCACTATTTACGCAATCGCCGAGTTGCGATCGGTAGTGATGAACATAGCTTTGATCTCGCCGGCATTGAAGACCGCAGCGCGCGGCGCTATGGCGGGCCACGCGATAACTTAACTGCGGCACTAGCAAACCGGGATCCGAGCCGAGCGTTGGTGTTGCTGGCGCATCAGCCTCGGCAAGCTCGAGAAGCGGCAGCCCTCGGCGTGCCCCTGGTGCTCAGCGGCCACACCCACGGTGGCCAAATCTGGCCCTGGCATCTACTAGTGAAGCGGCAACAAGGTGGCCTGCTTGCCGGTCGCTACCAGCTCGATGCCACCACGCTCTATGTCAATCGAGGCTGCGGGTATGTCGGCCCACCGGTGCGCATCGGCGCAGCGTTGGAAATTACCGACATAACGTTGCGGAGCGCCGCCTGATTGAGCCTGCGCCGGTGGTTAACGAATCATTGCTTGGTGCGCATCACGCAGCGCGGCAAGCTCTAGCCGGCCACGCTCGGTCGCGGCTGCAATCGATTCGCCTGCACCGACCACGACCCGTACTTCATAATAACTTTTCAATTTTGGCTCGGTGCCCGACGGTCGCATGATCACGCGATGACCACCGTCGAGGCGATAGATCAAAACGTTGCTTGGTGGCAACCCGTCAGCGCCTGCGGCCAAATCTACGGCGGCACGTACGGCATACGTGCCGATGGTCGGCACCGGCGTGCGGCGCACCCGCGCCATCATCGCAGCGATCGCCGCAAGGCCCTCACTGCCTGGCATGGTTAGCGAAACCTGCTCGGTGACAAACAAGCCGACGCGTCGATAAATGTCTTCGAGGTGGCCCAGCACGGTTCGGCCCTGGGCCCGGTTCCACGCCGCAAGCTCGGCAAAAATCACGCACGCCGACACGCCATCTTTATCGCGCACCAGTGGCCCAACGCTGTAGCCCAAGGCTTCTTCGTAGCCCATTACAAAACGCCCACCAGTGGCAGCTTCATAGTCGAGCGCGGCGTTGGCGATCCATTTAAAACCAGTTAACGTTTCGCGATATGCAACCTGCGCCGCCTGCGCCAAGAAGCCCAACAATTGCGATGACACCACGGTGGTTGCCACCATGCGGTCGGCGCCACTGCCGATGGTCAGTAGGTAGTCCGCCAACAGCGCCCCCACTTGGTCACCCGACAACAACTGATACGGTTTGCCAACCCCTGGCACTGCAACACACAAACGATCGGCGTCGGGATCATTGGCGAGCACCAGATCGGCACGCACCGTGGTTGCAAGTGCCAAGACTAAATCCATCGCGCCTTTTTCTTCGGGATTGGGAAACGCTACTGTCGGAAATTCACCGTCGGGTTCGCGCTGCGACGGCTCGCTGTGAACATGGCGAAAGCCAGCCCGGGCCAACGCGGCCTCCACCGACAGCGCGCCAACACCATGCAGTGCGGTGTACGCGACAACCAATTCACGATGTGGTGCGTTACCGCTCCGCAACGCGTCGACCGCAATGAGATACTCGTCGTGCACGCTTTCACCGAGCATGACCACCTGCCCCGCTTGCAATAACTCGTCAAGCGTAGGCATGGGGAGCGCGTCGGTGCGACCGATTTGCGCAACCGCAGCGGCGATACCAACATCGTGCGGCGCAATAATTTGTGCACCGTTGCCCCAGTATACTTTGTAACCGTTGTACTCGGGCGGATTGTGGCTGGCGGTGACCATCACGCCCGCCGCTGCACCGAACCGCGCAACGGTCCACGCCGTGGTGGGCGTTGGCCACGGCCGGTGGGCCAAATACACTTTGCAACCGGCACCAGCCAACACGCGCGCTGTGTCCTGCGCAAAAATCAACGAGTTACGGCGACCGTCGTAGCCGAGCACCACGCCACGCGCCATGGCGTTGGGCACCTGCGCTTGCAGGTACGTGGCGAGCCCTGCGCTCACTTTGCGCACCAGTACACGGTTCATGCGTTGCGGCCCAGCGCCCAACACACCGCGCAGCCCGGCGGTGCCGAACTCCAGTTGCCCGGTAAAGCGCTCCGTCAACTCGCGATAGGCCGCGTTGTCGCTCGCCTGGACTCGCGCCAACAATATGGCTAACTCGGCTTGGGTAACGGGATCGGGATCTTGATCATGCCAGGCTTGGGCCATGGCAACAACGGAGTTGGTCATCGCGCGCAGTGTAACGCTGGCTCACAGCAAAGCAAAGAAGCGATCGAGCTGAGCTTTCTGTTTTGCAGGCATGTACTCGAAATTGCGCCCGCGATCGATAATTTCCCAAAATTCTTTCGACGTCACACCATTGAGCTGATCACACAGCTGGCGTAGCCACTCGCGTTCTTCGCCGGCCATGTCTCTGGCAATCCGTTGCGCGCGGGCATCGGCGCCAACTTCGAGATAGTGACAAGCCAGCTTAATTTGCGCTTTGCGCACGCCCTGCAATGCCGACTCTTGGCGTTTGCCACGCAGCGGTTGATCGAGCTCCAGGAACATCGTTAACATGTTGTCGTCGATGCCGGCCCCAGCCTGGCCCTCGGGCACATACGCGAACTCGCACAACGCCGATACGTCGTAGGCCACGGTTTCAGTGACAAATCCCAACTGCATGTCAAAGCCGGTTCGGCCGTAGTAAATCATGTGGCGCACGCCTTCGAGCGCCAGTTCAGGGCGGCCCGCACGCACCATGGTTTCGACCAACAAGCGGTACTGATTGAGCACGTTGTATGCCGTGCGCACGCCGCGGGCATTAAGCGCGGAACGCAGATACGAATTCATAAAGCGAAAACACAGCTCGACCACTGCGATGTCGTTTTTAACCAACGCGGCCTCCGCAATGTAGCGCGTGTCAATCGCGATCAGATAGTTGATATCGGGCATGGCCGACTGCGCTTCCGCGTAAATCCCCAAAAACTGCCGCAGCGCTTTCCATTCGAGCCAGGTGCGATCACTTTCGAGTTCGCGCAATGATTCAGGATCCATCGCCACAAAATCAGGATTATCGCGGATGTGTTCACCGATCACGAACCACCGCGCATCGGCACTGGCTTTGATGGCCAAGTACTTCAACACAAAATCTTTGATGGCATCGACGGCACGCGACGCGATGATCTTGTCTTTGCCCGAAATCGAGTTTGACGTGATGTCGGTAAGCTCTTCCATCGCGGTTAGCGCCGGACTTTGCGCGTGCGCGATTTCGATTGGGTCATGCGACACCGCACCGACCGCGAGTTCTTGTGCCGCATTGGCAGCGATTCGCTCAACCAAACTGCTCGGCTCCAAGAACCGAAATACGTAGGAAAAATACGGCAGCATTATTAACAAGCCAACAACCGTTGCCACGATCATGGCCACCACCGCGACCCGTGGCACAAAGTTGCTGTGAACCGACAAGCTGACAAACACACCACAGACACACGCCACGACAAAGTACGCCATGACCGCCACGTTGAGGCGATCACGCAAGAACATCTGGGCCACGCCGGTATAGCGTTCCGACGACAACTGCACCAACAGCGAGACCACGGTGATGACAATGCCAAGCACCGCAGCCGACATCGCGGCGAGCCCCGATAACGCATCTGTGATAAACGGCGGATCAAAGCCCACGTAATGTGCAAGCGGATTGCCTGCCAACTCGCTCGGGCCGCCGCCGGTGGCGAAATGATCAATGAGATAGAATGTAATAAAACCCACGAGCGCGATGGCCGCTAAAATTGCCATCGGCACCAACCACAGGCGTCGTCCCACCACTCGCCCCTTACGTCGGTGCATCTGCCGCTTCACTGCCATCAACTACCATGAGTCGTGTACGAAAGAAACCGACTCGGTAAGCGGTCCCACTGTAGCTCACGGCAAGGTAAACGGTAACCCGCCGGGCGTCGGCGCGGTAAATGTTGTGCTCCAGGTTTGGCTAAGGATTTCACTGGTCTCGTCGTCGCCGGTGATGCCATTGCCCGTGGCATCGGCGATTTGGTAGCCGGCATCGAATTTGAGGCGTTTGATCGACAACAAACTGCCTGGGGCAGCCGTCATGTTAACCATGCTCATGGCGTCGGGCGCATAGGTAGACGTCATCGTCCCAACATCCGGACCATCGACGGCCACATTGGTTTTATTGGGCAACAAATTTCCAGCCGAAGGCACCCCCACATTGAGAGCGTCACAATCTTTGAGCAAGTCACTCGCACCATCCCACCACAACAACGCGACCATTTCGCCGCCGTTGGTTAAGCTGGCCGTGCCATTTTGCGCAACGATGCGCATGGTGCCACTGGCGATGGAATACGTCGGCGCAACGCCATACGTGATCTCAAAGTTGGCTGCGGTGTCGAACGCTACGGTGGCGACCGCACCCGGCGCCAACACGGCGTCCGCAGGGAAACGAATCAACGTGTCAGCGGCATCAACCGTCAACGAACCAGCCGGCAAGGTCGGGTATTTTTGCGAATCGGTCAGGTAGTAGTTATCGAGTGCAATCGCAACCGAGTTGGGATTGGCGATCTCAATAAACTCACCAGCGGTTGGCGCTAGCACAACTTCCGTGATGATAAGTTTTTTTGGCGCTGGTTGCGGCGGTGGCGCATCGACGGAGGTGGCGGCATCCGGCTGGCGCGGCGCAGCGTCCACGCTACTGCCCCTGGCGTCAATGGTTCTGGCGGCATCAAGGTTATCTGCGCCCGGAGTTTCGGCGGTTGCACAACCGCTCGCCCAAATCGCAGCTACTACAGCGCAAGTTTTGGTTACCACAACCACCAGGTATCGCAGCGCACGCAAACTTTCAAACCAAAACCGACGCACAGGGTAAAGAGTTGCGCTAATGTCACGTAGGCTTTGGGCACTGTGCCGAAATGCCCCATATTGATGACAGGAGTTTGCAGTGACCATCACCCTTGAAGACCGCGGCCGAGCCCTTGAAGACGAGTTCTTTAACAAAGAAAACGCCAAGAAAATCGAAGCTCTTAAAGAAAAACTAGAAGACAAACGCAGTCGCGAAGATCTGCGCAAAGCCTCTGGCATGACCGACGATGTCGTGCTCGACAAGCTGGTCGAACTGGGCTTGTCGGCGCAAACCATCACAGCGCTGTCCTTGGTGCCACTGGTGACGGTTGCTTGGGCCGACGGCTCGGTGCAGGACAACGAACGCGATTCCATTTTGCAAGCGGCGCACGGCAAGCACCTCGAAGCCGGTTCCGCTGGCCACAAATTGCTGGAATCGTGGCTCACCACCCAGCCCGAGCCTAAACTGCTCGAAGCGTGGGAAGCCTATATGAAGGCCCTTGCCGGTCAGCTCAACGACGAACAAAACCGCATGTTGCGCAACCAGATCGTCGGCTTCGCGAAACTGATTGCCGAATCTTCGGGCGGCATCTTGGGAATTGGCAAGGTGTCCAAAGGCGAAGAAGCTGCCATTCATCGCATCGAAAACGCGTTCAAACGCTAACCAGCATCGTAACCGGCAAGGAAATCTCATGATGCTCACCCCGCTCGGACGCACGGGCGTCAAAGTTTCCCGGCTGGCCCTTGGTGCAATGCCTTTTGGCGGCGAAGCCGACGAAGCCACCTCGACCGCACTGTGGCGAGCAGCACGCGATGCTGGTGTAAATTTTCTAGATACCGCCGACGTGTACAGCAACGGCCGGTCCGAAGAAATCTGCGGTCGGCTCATCGCCGGCTGCCGTGACGAGATTGTGCTGGCGACCAAGGGCTACTTCCCGATGGGGAAAGATGCCAACGCCCGGGGCGCCTCGCGTTATCACCTGGTGCGCGCAGTGGAAGCGAGCTTGCGCCGACTCAACACCGACCGCATCGATCTGTATTATCTGCATCGCTTCGACGACGTCACCGCCCTCGACGAAACCCTGCGCGGCGTCGAGGATTTGGTTCGGCAAGGCAAAATTTTATATCCGGCGTGTTCGAATTACGCCGCATGGCAGGTCGCGCACGCGCACGGCCTGCAACGCGCCGCCACCTGGGCGCCGCTAGTAGCAATTCAGCCGATGTACAACTTGGTTAAACGCCAAGCTGAAGTCGAGCTTCTGCCCATGGCCGAGGCATTGGGCATGGGCGTAATTACCTACAGCCCGACCGGCGGCGGCCTGCTCACGGGCAAATATGGCCGCACTGTACGTCCGAATACCGGACGCTTAGTCGAAAACAAAATGTATCAAACCCGCTATGCCGACGCTGCGCTGTTCGAGATCGCCGATGGCTTTCGCGCACTGGCTGCCGAACGTGGCATCGCCCCAGCGACGCTGGCGACCGCCTGGGTGCTGCAGCATCGCGCGGTTACGTCCGTGTTGTTAGGCGCCCGCACCGTGGCGCAGCTGCAAGAGACGTTGGCCGCCGCAACGTATACGATCGACGCACAAACCTACGCAGCAATCAGCGCGTTGTCACCGACCCCGCCGCCTGCAACCGATCGCAACGAAGAAACTTCGGCGCATAATTACGGCTCAAGATGAGGGGCACTGCCCGTTGCGATGGTCGAACGCGGTGGACCGGGCACCGCGGGCCGAGTCCGCGTGGGCGCTTTAGCGTAAATTGAAAAGTTCAAGAGTTCCGATCGCTTGTGCTTATGTGATCGGCCTTGAACCTAGGACCGCAGCCCCGACGTCCGTTGAGCGTTCCTGCTAGATCACGGGCCAGCACCCTAAAAAACCGTCTCACAGACGGTGCGCTTGCAAGGCTTATCGCTATACTGTGGAGCGTTCACCTTCGTGAACACTCCAACGGGAAATGGAGCAATTCGGCAAATATACGCTGATCCGCAAGATCGGTACGGGTGGCATGGCTGAGGTCTACTTGGCCCGTACTTCTGTGGCCCAAGGGTTACACAAGATCCTGGTGATCAAGAAGATCCATTCGGCGTACGCTCGATCACGTCAGTTCGTGACGATGTTCATCGATGAAGCCAAAATTGCGCTTGGGCTAAATCACCCAAACATTATTCAAGTTTTCGATTTCGGCGCGGTCGGCGACACCTACTTTTTAGCCATGGAGTTCGTCGAAGGCTTCGACTTATTGCGCTTGCTGCAAGAGTGCGCCAAAGCCAAGATGCGCATCCCTTACGGCATCTCGGCGCACGTGGTGCAGCAGGTTGCCAAGGGCCTCGACTACGCACATCGCAAAGGCGACGAATTCGGCGAGCCATTGGGGATTGTGCACCGCGATATCTCGCCGCAAAACGTATTGTTGTCGTGGGATGGCAGCGTTAAAATCGTCGATTTCGGAATTGCCCGTGCGCGTGACGTCCATGAAGAACAAGGCGTCATCAAAGGCAAGTTCTCGTACATGTCGCCCGAGCAAGCCCGCGGCGAACCCGTCGATTGCCGTAGCGATGTGTTTGCTGCCGGAATTGTATTGTTCGAAATGGTATGTGCGCGACCGTTGTTTTCGGGCAAAGGCAAAGAAGCCTTGGAAATGGTGAAATCGGGCGCCATTCCCCGGCCACGTGACTTCGCACCCGAGTTACCGTCCACCCTCGAAAACATCATCTTGAAGGCGCTGGCGTTTCACCGCGATGATCGTTTTGGCACCGCACGCGATTTGCAACATGAGCTAGGTCGCTTCGCCTTGGAATGGGCGCAAAGCAAACAACAGTTTGTTGATTCCGGCAGCGTGGCGCAACTTGTGTCGCAGGTAATGCCAAACGAAAAACGTAGCGCATCAGCTCGACCACCGGCGGAACCGAGCGAGCGCAACCTTGATCACAGCGCACCCGTCGCCAGCAAGAGCCGCGCTGGAGGCCGCGCTGGCATCATGGCACCGGCGAGCCGCGTCACTGCGGCGCGGGTCGCCGACCTGGCATCGCCAAATCAAGAAATCTCATCGATTCCAGGCGCCTTGGGCGCGGTTGGCGACGATTTATTTAAGACACCAGGGCCCATATCGCCGCAACAGGCTGCACTTTACGCAGCCCACCAGGTCGGCCCAGCGGAAGCATCGAACAGCGTTATCAAAAGCGAAGCCGAACCCAAAGAGCGCAAATACGTATATGTCTTACAAGGCGTGCTGCGTGGTGTGAGTGCGCTCGAACGTCGAGTTGGTAGCGCGTCGGCAGCTGCACTGGTAGCGCAATTTTTTAATGTTGCACGGAACATCGCGTACAAACACGATGCGGTCATTGATCGGCCCCGCGACGGCAGCCCGGCAAGCACGGCCCGCAACAACGCCTTGTCTGAAGGCAACACCGAAGCGGGCCAATCGGGCGATGCACGCGGACGTAGCCCCGCCGATTCGGCTGCCGCGGTGCGCGATTCGGCCGTGATTGTGGATCCCGTCGCCGCCGCCGGCGGTTCAGTTGCCGATGCAAATATCCTGCGCATCGTCATTGGCTTGCCGCTCGCAAGCGAAGATGACGCCACCCGCGCGATCAGTCTAGCGCTGGCGTTGGTTGACGCGCTTGATGGCATTGGGTCCGATGTGGAGCCCGAACTTAGGTTAGCTGTCGCAATCCAACGCGGCACGGCATTAGTTGCCAAAAACCGAAGCGGTCGACGCATGAGCGACGGCTTCGAAATTGAAGAAACCACGGCCGCCTTCGCCCATAAATTAGCGAGCCAAGCGCGCGGTGCGGAAATCCTCGTCGGCGGGCGCGTGTTTCGTGCGGCACGTGCCGATTGGATTTTCGAATCGTTGCCGGTCATCGACATGCCGTCCGAGGAGACCGCCAATGCGAGCCGGGTTGATGAAGATACCGACCCCGGCGTTAAACGTGCGCGCGTCTACCGTTTACGTGGCCCCAAAGAACGGGCGCAGCGCTTACGCGACCGCCATCGTTCGGTGCAAGTGCATGGTCGCGATCTTGAGCTCAAAGCGATTCGTGATGCGTACCGGGCCACGTTGGTATCCCGCGACAAGCGCCAACTACTTGTGGTCGGCGATGCTGGCGTCGGCAAACGCACGTTATTGCGACAATTCCTCGACGGTATTGCGCCTGGTGAAGCCTTGGTAGTGCGCGCGTCAATTCGCGTTGGCACAGCGATGACCCCCTACGGCGTCATTGCAGATCTAGCGCGCGATGTGTTGGGCCTAGCCGAAGACGCCGAACCGCATGAAGTCGAACGACGGATTCTGCGCACCCTGCCATCGATTTACGCAGGTGAAGAGAACAGTGCCGACGCCAAGGCAGCCTTACAGATCTTTTCGTTGTTGCTCGGGGCCACGGGCTCCGCAGCGGCGGCCGGGGCCAAGATGGACGGCGATGCCCGACGCGCAGCGCTGTTGGCTACCTTGCATCGCATCGAGCAAAAGCTGCTTACCGAAATTCCGCTCATTGTCATCGGCGAAGATATTCACTGGGCCGACTCCGATAGCCAAGCGATCTTTGCCGGCATGTTAACCCTGCCGAGCAATCGGCCGTTGCTCAGTTTGTTGACCTCGCGCCCAGACGCCCGCGTCAGCCGACTGGCCAAAGAACTCGGCAGCGAGGTTATTCACCTTGGCGAGTTGTCAGACGCATCGCGTCGGCAAATGATCGTGGAGCGATTTGTGCCCGACGAAGACGTCGAGGACCTCATCGCCCAAATCCTACAACGTGCCGGTGGCAATCCATTTTTCATCAACGAAATTCTCGATGCATTGGTCGAACGCGGCATCGTCGTGCCAACCGAACACATGAGTCCGGGCACGACCGACGCGCCGTTGCTGCGCTGGGAACGCCGCGATGCGGCCTTCCTGATGCCAAGCACCATCGAAGACTTGCTGATCACCCGCATCGATCATCTACCGTCCAATGAAAAGGACGCCATTATTTATGCTGCGGTATTGGGGCGTCACGTCTCAGCGGCGCACTTATCAGCCTTGCTGGGACGCCCGGCCCGGCTCGAACTCGACGAACTCGTGCGGCGTGACCTGCTTGCGCCCGAAGATGGCGAGTATCGGTTCAAAAACGACATGACGATGTCCGTCGCCTATAGCTTGCTGCCCATCGAATCGCGCGTCGCGCTCCATCGCCAGGTCGCAACCCGGATCTCCGGCGCGACCGGCTACCGCGTCGGCCAGGACGATGCGCTGATTGCACGGCACCTCGAACTTGCAGGCGATCACTATGCTGCGGCCGAACGTTATCTGCGGGCCGCCGACCACGCGGCCGCACTTGGTGGCAACGCCGACGGCTTCCGTCAGCTCACGCGCGCGCTCAAACTGCTGCCAACCCATGACTATCAGCGACGATATGTGGCCCACAAGCAACGCGAAGAAATCTTGCGTCGCATGGGCAAACGCTCGCAGCAGTTGCGCGAGCTCAACTCGCTACGCAAAGTCGCTGAGTTGCTGGGCGATCAAGCGCGCTTGGCAACCGCGAATATTGCGTTAGCGCAGTTTTATATCGATGTCGGCAAAGCCCCCGCGGCAGCGCGCGCCATTGGACCCGCGCTCAATCACGCCCGAGAATCGAACGACAAATTAATTATTGCGGAGGCCTTGCGAGTCCGCTCGGAAATCGCGCGGCTGGTCGGTAGTGCCGACGAATCATTGCAACTCATTACCGAGGCCTTGGAGCTGGTCGCGATTGTGGAGCGCTCGCGCAGCACGTCGGGCGCAGCGCAGCGCGGCAGCGCACCGCTCGGGCCTGACCTGGCCGTTCTCGAAACTCGCGCAACCATTTTGAACAATCGTGGTTCAACGCTGTGGAATATTGGCCGGCTTGAACAAGCAATTGAAAGTTATGCCGAAGCCTTGGTCATTTACCGTGGCTTGGCCATGCCACGCCATGAAGCGCGGGCCCTCAACAACATGGGCATTGTGTTTGCCGCGTTGGGTGAATACGAAGAAGCCTTGGCCCACTACAAAAGCGCCATCAAAATCGATCAAGGGTTGGGTGATCGCAGCGCCCTAGCTTTTAAACTAGGCAACGTCGGCCAGTGTTACGCAGATCTCGGCGACCTCGATCGCGCTGACCGCTATTTGGCTCAAGCGGCGGCACTCGCCGAACAAACCGGCGATTTGTCGTCGGCGGCGGATGTCGCGGTATCACGCGGCCAAACCAAGCTGCAGCGCCGCGATTTAGAAGGTGCAATTACGTTACTCGAACGCGGATTGCACTTGGCCATCGAAAACCGTGCGCGCTATCAGGAAATTCGCGCCTTAGAATACCTGGCCTTGGCGCAGATCGAATGTGACCGATCCGAAGTAGCGTTGGAGCTTGCGGTTTCCGCAACGGAACTAGCCAAAAAGATGCCGATGATCGTTGGTGTTATCTACGGTCAAATGTTCACGGCCTTAGCGCTGTCCGGCCTGGGCCGAAACACCGAGGCTATTGCGGCCGCTGCTGCTGCAATGCAAACCGCCCAACAAGCCGCAAGGCCCGAAGGCAACGAAAACTTGTTGCGTTGGCAAGCGCGCGTGTTGCAAGCCGCTGGGCTCACGGCGCAGGCTGCACAATGCCATACGCTCGCACAACAAGAAATTGCACGCAAAGCTGAACTCATTTCGGACCTTACGCTGCGCCAGCATTTTGTCGCGTCGCGTGAAACCTCCGTGTGAATGCGGCGTGCTGCGCTGACCACCAAGTCAAGTGCGGCCGCTGCGACTGCGGCAAGTTGTCGGTACGATTAGTCAAGTGCGGCGATACCGCAGCGTCGCGCCGACTGCTACACGTGTGCCATGGATGCTGCGCCCCCTGTTCCAACCACGCCGCCGCGAAGCGGGCGCAAGGTGTTGCTTTCCATGCTTGCGGTGCTGCTCATGGCGGTGGTGCCGGCCGTCCTATTGCCAATGGTGATGTGCCGCCCGGCACCGACGGTGCTCGACGATCTCGGCGAACTACCGGCATTCACGCTGCGCGACGAACGCGATCAAGAATTCACGCAAGAAGCGCTGCGCGGCCACGTCACGATTCTCAGCTTCATTTTCACCCGCTGCGAGAGCATCTGCCCGGATATTGCGACGCGGATGCATCTACTGCAAGGCAAAACCGCGATGGCGGGCGACACTATTAAGCTGGTTTCGTTTTCGGTCGACCCAAGTTATGACACACCGGCACGCCTTGCCACGTACGCGGCACGTTTTGCCGCCGACCCCGCACGCTGGCGATTTGTCACCGGCCCGATCGAAATCATCCGCGCGATGGTGCAAGGCCCCATGATGTTATCCATGGAACAAACCGGCGTTACGCCGAGCGGTGCGCCGGAAATCGCGCACAACGGCCACTTTCTGTTGATCGACACACAGCTGCACATCCGTGGACTCTATGATTCTGCCGAAGTGCAAAAGCTCGATGCGCTGGTGCGGCACGCGCGTTACTTGGCACGCACGGCCACCTCGCGCTAACCCGCATCGCTTTGACCGGGCGTCAAAGCTGCTGGCGGCCCCGCGCCCCAGCGTTCGCGGGTGCGCTTCACGTGGGCCTCGATCAACCAAGGGACGTTCCCAATGCCGATCACTTAAGCGCATCAGATCGAGACTCTTGAACTTTTCAGTTTACTTTGGAGCGCTTACTCGGACTCGGACCACGGACGACGGACCACCGCACTCGAACATCGTACCGGTCGGGTCCCGCTCTCCGGCGTTCGCCGGATTCGCTCCATGTCCGGGCCGTCGGCTGTTTTCGTCCATGCGCACGCAATGCGCCAACTCCTAGCGGCTACAGCATGCCCAACATTCGTTGGCACACTGCCTGCGCTGATTTTTGCATGACAAAAACGGTGGCCTCGCTCCCCAGCGTGCGCCGGGTTCGCTCCATGGTGGGCCGATCAAGGTCGCCGCGCCGCCATCAGCGTTGCGCGCAACTTGCGCGAAGGCTCGGCGTACCTCGCCGGTCATGGAGCGAACCCCGCGCACGCTGGGAGCAATGTCGTTCACCGTCGCGCCGTCGCTTCTTCGACATCGCGCATGCCGCTGCTTTCGCGGTCGAAGCCGTGCTCGACATCGCGCGTTGTTGTGGCTTCGATGACGTCAATGATCGCGCGGCCAGTGCTCTCGCCGGGCGGGTTGCGGCGATGACCACGGCTTTGGTGCGCGGTCGGTAGTTGCGGTGTCCGTCGGCGGAGGTCCGTCGTCGGAGGTCCGAGTAAGCAACCAAAATTACTGAGCGTTTCGTGCGATTGGGCTTACGTGACTGGCATTGCGGACTTGCCCGTCCCTTCTGCGCGACTTTCAACTGGCAAGTCGCCGGCATTCAGCCCACCGCGCGTGTATGAGCGCGTTGCTTTGGATCATTCATTGGCCGTTTCTGGTTAACTGAGGCATTCGGCGCGCCGAAGCAGCTGCCGAATTGAGCTACAGTGTCGCCGTGTTCGCGCCGTTTGACATTATCCGAGTCGTTGTCGGGGCTGCGATCTTGTACCTCGGAGCCGACTGGCTCATTCGGGGATCCACCGGGACCGCGCGTTGGTTAGGCGTGAAGCCGCTGATTATCGGCTTGACCGTGGTCGCCTACGGCACGTCGGCGCCAGAACTTGCGGTCTCGACCAAAGCCATGTTGGCGCACCAAGAACCGATCGCGTTGGGCACCGTGATTGGTTCGTGCATCGCGAATATCAGCTTGGTGCTTGGCCTCACCGCACTCATTGCTCCGCCAACGATTGATGGGCGGATTATTCGGCGCGAAGTCCCGGTGTTGTTGGGGTCGGTGGTGGCCTTGCCCTTGTGCTTACGCGACGGTGAAATTGGCCGCTTCGAAGGGGCCATCTTAATCGGCTGCGCAGTGTTATTCACGTTGGTGACACTCACGGTTTCGGCCCGCAGTGGCGCCGCCGACACCCTCAGCGTGCCACGGGTGGCAGCCGAACCAACCTCACGGACGCGCTTCGCGCTCATCGCACTACCCATGATGGCGCTCGGCTTGGCGCTACTTATCATTGGCTCAAATCTGTTCGTTGAAGGTGCCCGCAGCGTAGCGTTTCGCTTTCAAATGTCGGATCGCATGCTCGGTTTAACTGTGGTGGCGATCGGCACAGCGATGCCTGAACTCATCGCTTCGTTGGTTGCGGCCCTGCGTGGCCACGCTGGCCTCGCGGTTGGCACCGTCATCGGATCAAATCTTATGAACGTTTTTTTAGTCTTGGGCGTATGCGCCTATATCAGTCCTATTCGGGTTGGCGAGAAGTCTCATACTATCGACTTCATTGGACTAATCGTCATAACCCTGCTGGGCGTAATCACCTTGCGCGGGCCTCGCCAGGTGCGGCGTTTCGAAGGTGCGATCCTGGTCCTGGCCTACGTTGGTTTTGTGATCGCCGCTTCGATATTCTAAAACTGCCCACACTGATGCGCACAGGCAGCAGCACCGGCGAGGTGAAGCCAGATTTTGTGCTTCCAAACAGATAGGACAGTGCGGTACCTACGCTGCGATGCAACTGGCGCGGCGCGTGCCTATGCGCGTAGCGCGATGGGCGTTCGGACGCCGCCACAAACATCGGTTGCGTAGTTAGATCAGCGTAGTTAGATCAGAAGTACTAGAGAACCTGAAGAATCCGAGATAAAAAGGACCATCATGCGAAACCTGTTCACGATGATGAAATCAGCAATTTTGATTTCTGCGCTCACGCTGGCGAGCCTCACGGCGACGGGTATCGCGCAGGCGGCACCGGTTGAAAGCACTCCGGCCGGCAGCGACCAAGTGTCACTTGCGGAACGGCCAAGCACTGACTACGTGTGGGAGCCTCGTCCAGCCGACGCCGCGCCAGCCGCTATTTCGCGCACCTTGTTTCTTAACAATTGCAAACCCAACGGTTGTCAGCTGCGCAGCGGCACCACCGACTCGCGCTACGACTACAGCTCGATTCCACGTAACGGCGCTTCGACGCTGACCTCCTTCGGGTACTCCGATGCCGTCTGGCAACAAGTGGTGCAGTGCATGAAGGAAACCTTCTCACCGTTCAACATTGAAGTGACTACGGTGGATCCCGGCACGACACCGCACATGGAAGTCATGATTGCTGGGCGGCCAACCGACATCGGGGTTTCAAATGGCGTCGGTGGTATCGCGCCCTTTGATTGCGGCTACATCGAAAATAGTCTGTGTTTTGCGTTCTCGAATGTGTACGCAGGCAACGTCAATGAGATCTGCGCAACCGCAGCGCAAGAAGTGGCCCACACGTGGTCGTTAGATCACGTCACCGAAGCCAGCGATCCAATGACCTACTTTCCGTACAGCGGCCGTCGGTATTTCAAAAATGCTGCGGTCACCTGTGGCAGCGACTGTGTCAATGGCCAAGGCCCCTTCGGTCAATCCTGCACCGGCCAAGTGCATGCATGTGCATGTGGCGGCGCAACCCAAAATTCAGTCGCCAAAATCAAAAGTATCTTCGGTGGCTCCACGCCGATGCCTCCAGTTGTGAAATTTACATCGCCGCGCAACGGCGACAAAGTCCAAGTCAGTGCACCCGTGCGAGTCGATGTGACCGCCGAAATTGGCTTATCAAAAGCTGAAATGCGGGTCGATGGCCAAGTCGCCGCCACGCTCACCACGTTGCCGTTTGCGTTCAACTTGCCGGCCGATGCGGCACCTGGCAAACATACGATTGAAGTCACCGTTTATGACATCTTCGATCTACCGGGCAAATCGTCTATCGAAGTAACTGTTGCTGGGCCGTGTGCCAGCTACTCGGACTGCAATTCAAATCAGGCCTGCGTCGGCGGCCGCTGTGTGGTTGGGCCAGGCAATCCAGGTGGCATCGGTGAAGTGTGCGCCGGCAATGGCGACTGTGCATCCGGTCGCTGCGGCGACGATGGCACCGGCGCGAAATACTGCGTCGAAGCGTGCGCGCTCGGCTCATCCGAATGCCCTGCTGGTTTTGGCTGCCTCGACGCCGGTGGCAATGGCGTGTGTTGGCCAAACGGCGAAAGTAAAGACCCGTCCGGTGGCTGTTCGGCCGGTGGTAACGGGGCCTTGCTGCCAGTAGCCGCATCCATGCTGTTCGGCTTCGTAGTATTCTCGCGTCGCCGCCGCTAATTTGACAACGCTATGAGCGACGACACCCACTATGTCAGCTACGCGCGCGCGATCATTACAGCGAGCGATCTTGCTGGCAAACTGGTGGCGCCAAGCCTCGAAATCGATCTAACCACGCGCCCCGAGCCAGCGCCCTGCCCGCCGCCAACCTGGCCGGGACGCCCGGCCAACTTGCAAATTGTCCACGGCAAGCTGTGCAAAGTGCCGCCGATCGGTGGCATGCGCGATCCACGCCAACGGGCGCGTATCATTCACGCCTTGGCGAATCACGAGCTGCAAGCGATTGAACTGTTTGCCTGGGGCATGTTGCAGTTCACCGACGCGCCCATGCCGTTTCGACGTGGCTTGTTGGCCATTTTAGCCGACGAGCAACGCCACTTGCAGTTGTACCTCGACCGGTTGCAAGCCCATGGCCATCAGTTCGGTGATTTCCCCGTGACCGGCATTTTTTGGAACAAGCTCAACGACTACCGCACCCCGCTACGTTTCATTTGCGCGATGGGGCTAACGTTCGAAAACGCCAATCTTGATTTCGCGCAAGAATATGCCGACGCCGCCACCGCCATCGGTGATCACGAAACTGCGGCCGTGCTGCAGCGGGTCCACGACGAAGAAATCGCCCACGTCCATTTTGCCTGGGTGTGGTTGCAAAAATTTTCACCGACTACGCCGGCCTGGGACACCTACCTGGCGCACCTCGAGTTTCCGCTTGGGCCGCATCGCGCCCGAGGCAAAACCTTCGATCGCGACGCCCGCCGCCGGGCTGGGCTACCGCCAGATTTCATCGATCAGCTCGAAGCAGTTGCGCCCAAACGGCCTAGCGGCCAACCACGCTAGCCGTGCCAATGATTCAACTGGTCGCCAACCTCGATTGTGAGGCAACGTGGGCAGCGCGGCCGCAACCGGCAAAGATTCGACAACGATTAGCGACGTTGTCAACCCTGTTGCGTGGCCTGGTTACCGACGACGAGCTACAGCTCCGTACCATCGTTGCGCCTACGCTCGACGGTGT
>JAGPDK010000429.1 GCA_018057605.1 Kofleriaceae bacterium
CAGTGTGCCAACGAATGTTGCTAACGGCATGACGGCTAAGAGTTGGCGCATTGCGTGCGCGTGTGCATGGACGAAAACAGCCGACGGCCAAGCGCGGTGCGATGCTCGAGCGCGGTGGTCCGAGCGCAGTAGTCCGAGTCCGAGTAGGCGCTACAGAGTAAACTGAAAAGTTCAAGAGTTTCGATCTGATGCGCTTAAGTGACCAGCATTGGGAACGTCCCTTGTTTGATCGAGGCTAACCAGCAGCTTTGACGCTCGGTCAAAGCGATGCTGGTTAGCTACTTTACCGGCAGCGCAATGCGCTCGACGCCACCACAATACGGCCGCAAGGCTGGCGGAATAATCAACGAGCCATCGACTTGCTGATATTGCTCTAAGATCGCGACTAAGGTGCGACCGATGGCAAGCCCCGAGCCGTTGAGGGTGTGAACCATGCGCGGCTTGTCGCCGTGGGCCGGGCGGTAGCGAATCTTGGCGCGGCGCGCTTGGAAATCTTCGTAGTTGGAACACGACGAAATTTCGCGGTACGCATTTTGACCAGGCAGCCAGACTTCGATATCGTAGGTTTTCGACGAGCCAAAGCCCATGTCGGCGGTGCACAGCGTCATCACGCGGTAGTGCAGCCCCAACCCTTGCAGCACTCGCTCGGCGTCGCCGCGCAGGGCATCAAGTTCGGCGTAGCTGGTCTCCGGCGTGGTGAACTTGACCAGTTCAACCTTGTCGAATTGGTGTTGGCGAATCAGGCCGCGGGTGTCTTTGCCATACGCGCCAGCTTCGGCGCGAAAGCACGGCGCATAGGCGCAATACTTGATGGGGAGCAGCGCTGCATCCAAAATTTCGTCGCTGTGTAAGTTGGTTACTTGCACTTCTGCGGTTGGCGATAAGAACAAATCGTTGTCGGGCACCAGGGCTTCCGGCGGGGTGCCGGGCGCTGCGGGCGGCATTGCCAGCCGAAATACATCGGCTTCGAATTTGGGCAATTGCGCAGTGCCACGCAGGGCGGCGCGTCGTACCAACGCTGGTGGCCACACTTCTTCATAACCGTTCGAGGTGTGTAGATCGAGCATGTAGTTCATCAGCGCGCGCGTGAGCCGCGACGCCCAACCGCGCAAAACGGTGAACCGGGCTCCGGAAATTTTGGCGCCGCGTTCAAAATCAAGAATGCCAAGCGCTTCGCCAACGTCCCAGTGATTTTTGGCCACAAAACCGTCGGGAAACGTCGGTGCGGTGCCCCAGGTGTGGAGCATTTGATTGTCGTGTTCGGTTTTGCCATCGGGCACGCTGGCGTGTGGCGCGTTGGGTAGCAGCAACAATTGTTGCTCAGCGTCGGCTTCAACCGCGCCGAGGGTGGCTTCGCCCTCTTTGATTTTGCTCGACAACATCTTGAGTTCATCGCGGGTCGCCGCAAACTCAGGTGATTTTTTATCGAGCTTCGACATCTGCTCATTGGCATTATTGCGCGCCGCCCGCTGGGTATCGAGTTCACCCTGCAAACTCTTGCGTCGCTGATCGACGAGCTTCCATTGCGCTACCGCGTTGCCAACATCGCCACCGCGGCGCAAGACGTCTTCCATTCGATTGGGATCCAACATGCTTTGCCTTCTTAGGTCTCGAGTGTCGTGGCACATGTAAGTGCCGCTAGGCGCGTTGTGTACCCTCGGGACGTGGCACGGGGCAAGGGCACGGGGCAAGGCTCGGGCCTGGCGCCACCGCGCAACAATCTTGGCCAACGCCGGTGACGCCTTGGTCGAATTGAATATGGATGCGAAAACTGCAATGATAAAGATGGTTTGCGATTGCTCTGCTTTTCAGGTTTAACCTACGGCGCAAGCGCCGAGTCTACTAATGCGTGGACACTCTTGCACTTTCCCTTGGGCCTTGCGCGATGACCGCGCAGCCTGAAGACTCTGCGGTAGAGCTGCAAGCGCAGCGCGACCGTGCGTGCATCACCGCGTGTCTCGCTGGGCGAACCACCGAGTTTGACAGCTTGGTGAAAGCCCATCAGCGCGGCGTGTTTTATTTGGTGCGCCGTTATGTGCGGGCCGAGGCCGATGCGGCTGACGTTACGCAACAGGCTTTTGTCCGAGCCTTTCGGGCGTTGGCGCAGTATCGCGGCGACGCCACGCCACGCAGTTGGCTGTATCGGATTGCGATCAATTGTGCGCTGTCGTGGTTGCGCGATCACAAGCGTGAGGCTGCAAGCGAAATCACTGACAACATGCTGGTCACCGACGCCACCGGCGCGAGCGATTTAGTCGAAGCGCAACGCAAAACGGCGCTGCGTGCCGCGATCGCACAATTGCCGCCGAAGCAACGCCAGATCGTCGAGCTGCGAGTCTTCGACGATTTGTCGTTTCGCGAAGTGGCCCAGATTGCCGAGTGTAATGAAAATACAGCTAAAGTAAACTTTCACCATGCGCTGCGGCGCTTGCGTGAGCTGCTCCCCGACGGTGCACCATGACTCAACAACGCCAAGCACCAGATTCCAACGCTGAACTCCAGCTCGAAGCCGAATTGCGTCGGTTGCGGCGCGACGATCAGCGGCATCAGCCCGATTGGTCGGCGATGCAGGCGTCAATTACTTTGGCGGTGGCCAAACTCCCTGCGCCGCAGTTGCCATGGTGGCGGCGTTGGTCGGTAATGGTGCCAGCTACCGGTGCCTTGTTGGCGGGTGCAGCGGCGCTGGTATTGTGGCGCGTCCAGGCCAGCGAGCCACCGACGCTGGCAAACCCGCCGGTGCTGGCGGCGTTGTCGGGGCTCGACGCGGCGGCAGCAATACCTGCAACGCCTGCAACGTCAGCGACTGAGGCTGGTGCTAATGCGGCCTCGGTCCTGCTCGTGCTCGACGGCGAAGACCTTGATGTCGCAAGCATCGACGAAACCGCGTTGCAGCAAGTATTTGTCGACGAGACCCAAGCCATGGCCGACGCGGTGGCCAGCGATGATAGTAGCGACAGCGTCGGTGGCGGCGCTGAATCTGGCAACTTGGTGCCGAGTTCGTTGCAGTGGGTGGATACTCTTGCCGCCGATGATCTCGACCAGCTTGATCGGTGGCTCGATTCGCAGATTGTGAAGAAAGGTTAGTAGTTATGAGTTATTTTGCCCGCCAACTTTTCATCGGTGCCTGCGCCGGCTTGTTCTTGTGTTCGTCGTTGTCGCTGGCTCACGCTCAACCGGGTGCGGCACGGCCCACGACCGCAGCTCCGGATAAGCGCGAGCGGGTTAAGCAGAAAGTTCGTGCGATGCGTGCTTATGTGTTAACCGAGGCGTTGGCGCTGGATCCGTCGACGGCAGGCAAGATGTTTCCAGTCATGGAGAAGTTCGATAACGAAAGCGATGCGCTGACCGTGGCGCGCGCCGGGCTGCGGACCAAGCTCGAGATCTCCACCGACGGCAAAACCTTGAACAAAGTGATCGATGATTTGCTGGCCAATCAAAAAGCGATGTTTGATATGGAAGCCAAGCGGCTGGTCGAATTGCGTGCAATTTTGACTCCACAGCAAGTCGCCAAATTGATCACCGTCTTGCCAGATTTTGAGCGGCGGTTACAGAACCGATTGGGCAAAGGTAACGGCGCGCGTGGCGGCAATCCATTTGATGATGGTGATGCCAATGCTGACCCGCGTGGCGGCAATCCCGGCCGGCCTGGTGGCCGCGGTCGGCAACCCGGTGGAGATGGTTCCCAATTTGGCCCAAATCCATTTGGCAACCGTGGGCGTGGCAGTGCGGCGGGCCAAGCCACGCCGGCACCGCGATCCGTGCCGTAGTCGCGACGGCGGTAAATAGCCTGCTGATTTGCCTGATTTTCTTCCGTAAACTCCCCTCCGGGCTCCGGCGGCGGTATGATTTGATTGATGATTGAGGCGACCTGCACAGCGTGCGGCACGGCTAACATTTTTTCCGATGCGGATATCGCAGCGGGCGCGAAGTATGCGCTTTGCGAAAGTTGCAAAGCCAAAGTCGTTCTACCGACTAAAGCAACGGTGGCGGGGGCCGGCTTGCCTGGTCGGGCGCCGGCGATGGCGCCGCGTCCAGGCTTGCCACCCATGCCGAAGCCGAGTGTGCCAACCACCGCTGGGGCACGGCCGTCGGTGCCAGCGATTCCGTCCATTGCTTCGGGAACTGGTGCTGCAAAACCGCCGCCAGTTCCAGTAAAAACACCGCTTGGTGGCGGCAATGCTGGCGATGTGATCGATCTGGCCGACTTGCCAGCGCCCAAGCGCATGGGCGGGTTGGCTGGTGCCGCACCGTCGCGTCCCGCCCCAGCGTCTGGCTTAGCCATCGCGAGCGCGCCGGCGGTGGAGGTTGCGGACGTTGCCGAACTGCCCGTGCCGAAACGTGTTTCTGGCTTAGCGGCTGCGGTTAGTGGGGCTGGTGCGCCGAGCATCTTCGACGATGTTCAAGCACTTTCGCATGCTGCTGGTTCGCGTCAAGATCAGTCGGTGGCGCTGGATCTCGACGATTTGTTGGCACCCGTGGGCGCACCTATCGCCGCTGCGGCCAAAACTCATGACAACTTGCCCGCGCCAAAACCGAAAGTCGCTGGCGGTGGATTTTTTGAAGATTTGCCGGCGCCGAGGGCCGCGGCTGTACACGAGGTGGAGGACCTACTTGCACCAAAGATGGTGGGCGCGCCCGGCCGGTTTGATGATCTCCCGGCACCCAAAGTCTCGTCGGCGAGCAAAGCGGCGACTGCAGGGCCTTCCGCCCGTCCTCCTGTGGTCCAGGCTGCGGCCGCATCCTCGCAGAGCGCCGATTTGTTAGCGCCCAAAGGGTTTTTCGATGATTTGCCGCAACCTGTGGTTGGGACAGGCAAAGGATCGATTGATCTGCCCGCACCCAAGGGTTTTTTCGACGACATGCCGCAGCCGTCGCGCCGCAAGGGGGTTACTGATTTGCCCGCGCCCAAGGGCTTTTTTGACGAACTGCCACAGCCTGCACGGAGCCAAAGCAGCCCCGATCTGCCAGCTCCGAAAGGCTATTTCGAAGATCTGCCGCAGTTAGCTCGCGGCGGTGGCGCGGGAATGGAACTCGAACCGACCACCTCGGGTCGAGGCCGCAGTGATGATGCCAGCAACGAGGTAGCTCCTAAACATTCGGCAGCACCGCAACGCCCGAAACCGGCAAGCATGCCGGGTTCGTTGTTCGACGACATTCCGCTACCACTTGCTGCCGGTGGCGCTACCCTGGAGG
>JAGPDK010000048.1 GCA_018057605.1 Kofleriaceae bacterium
CTAACGGAGCATAGCCAAGCGAGCTTGCAGTACCTTAGGACTCAGGCTGATCGGGTCGATGCAGTGGCAACGTAAAATGGAAGCGGGTGCCATCGGGGCCGGTTTGACACTCAACGTGCCCGCCGTGGTCGTCGATGATTTTTTTAACAATGGCTAGCCCCAGCCCAGTGCCACCCTGTTTTTCCGTTGCAAATAGTTCAAACAACCGTGCGCGCACCGATGCGGGAATCCCTGGGCCGTTGTCACTGCATGTCCATTCGAGGGTGTCGGCCGTCGCATTAATGGTCAAGGCAATGCGGCCGCCGTCGGGCATCGCCTCGACGGCGTTGCGGACCAAGTTAAAGACCACGCGCAATAGCTTCTGCTCATCAAACCAGGCCACGCCATCGTAGTTGCACGCGATGTCCAGGACGATATTGCGCCCCGCAACCAATGCTTGCACTTGGGTCGTAAGTTCTTCGCGAAAGCGATGCATATAGACTTTGCGCACCACCAAATCGGCGTCACCGCGCGAAAACGCCAGCACCTCTTTGGTCATGCCACCCATGAGATCGAACTGCCGGGAAATCAGTTCAACATATCGCTCACGTTGTTCGACATCATCACAGCCAGCCATCAGTTGCGCGTAGCCAGAAATAATTGTCATCGGGGTTCGCAGATCGTGCAACACGCCCGCCAACATCTGACCAATCGAGGCGAGCCGGTCTTTCGTTTGGGCCTCGCTGCGCTGGCGCGCCAAATGAATTGCACGGGCAACTTGGGCCGCGATCAGCTCAAGGATTTTCAAATCATCTTGCGTCCAGACGCGCGCCGGCGTAGCAGCGCCATCGGCATCGCGTGTGCGTCGGCGTTGCTCAATAATTTCAATGCCACCGAGCACTTCTTCACCGTCGATAAGCGGTGCCGCCATCACCACAAAGGGGGCAATGCCTAACTCGCGAGCCAGCGACAACGCGTGGCGCGGATCACTGGCCGGATTCTCCACAATCACCGGGGTGCGGTGTTGCACCGACCACCCGAGAATACCTTCGCCATGCTGCAACGTCCGGCCGAGCAGTTTGGCGGCGGCAGCGCCCAGCACCGTCGAAAACAGCAGGCTAGAGTCGGCTTGACGCAATGCGATCGACCCGGCACCACCAGCTAGCACGGCCACGGTTTGGGTCAGAATTCGCCGCAGCAAATCCTCAAGGTCCAACGCCGCCGAAACTTCTTTTTCTACTTCATACACGGCGTTGAGCTCACGAGTTTTGCGCTCCAAATCCCGCCGGACCCGTGACAACGCCACGTTTTGTTCGAGCACCGAATGAACTAACCGAGCATTGGCGATCGCTACCGCCGCTTGGCTCGCCAAGGCTGCCAGCAGTTCTTCGTCGGCATGCAAAAAGGGCCCCGTTTGCTTATTGAGGACTTGCAGCACGCCAACCACTTCGGCTTGGGCACCCAGCATCGGCACGCACAACATTGACGTTGTCCGAAAACCGGACTTATGGTCAATCGCCGGCGAAAACCGCGGATCGGCATATGCATCAGGCAGATTCACGACGGCCCGCGATTTGGCCACCCAACCGGCAATCCCTTGACCGACAGTCAGTCGAATTTCGACGCTGTCAGGTCCGGACGCCAACTTCGACCACAATTCTTCGCCATCGTCGGAAAGCAAATAAAGCGTTGCGCGCTCGGCCTCCATCAACTCCGTGACCTTGCCCATGATCAGGCCCAGCAAGGGGTCGAGTTCCATCCCACTGGACAACGCTCGCCCCACCTCTTGTACCAACGCAAGTTTTTTGCGCTCGTCGGCGAGACGCGCCGCGGTGTCGCGATTGGGTTGAGAACTGGCCAGGTCCGCCATTGTCTGATGGTACGACGCACGCGGCTGAGTTGCTACCGTTGTGTCCTATTCCATCCGACGACGTCGCAAATCATCTTCGTCGAGGCCATCAAAATGACCAATTTCGTGTAACACAGTGTCTCGAATTTGCTCGGATAATTCGACACGGGTGTGCGCGCTGCGCCCGAGGTTTTTGCGATACAGCACAATGGATGGGCCCGACGCAAGCAGGCGCTGCGCCGATGGGGCCACCGGGCCGAGCAGCGAGACCACCTGGGCCGCGCTGCCGGACGTGCCCGCCGGGCCGGCATCATCGGCACTCCAATCTGCCCGAAATAGCCCTAAGATCGAAGGTGGGAAAGGCGGCGATACCGACGCTAAATCTTCGATCATCGGTAAATCACTAATTTCAAAACGCACCGCTTTGAGTTGCTGCTGTTTATCGGCGGGCAAAGATTTCACCACCACTTCGATCTCCGCACGAAAATCCGACTCGGAAATCAGCTGCGGCGCAAAATATTCTTCGGGCGCAATTTTGCGAGCTTGTGCAAAGTGGTTCGCGGCGGCGGTGTCGCCCAGCCATTCTAAGGTTTGCCCCAACAAATCATGGCTAGCGGCATCGTCGGGTCGCAGCACGAGCAACTGCAACAAGGCCGTCTTTGCCTCACCAAAGCGGTGCAGGTCGAAAAGTGCCGCGGCCCGCTCGTACTTGGCATCAACGTGATCGGGCACCAAGCGCAATGCAGCGTCGACCGCAAGCAGCGCTTCTGTGCCACGACCCAGGTAGTTTAACGCCGCAGCGCGCAGCGTGGCTAATTCACTGATGAGGTGTCTATCGACGCGCTTGCTTTTCGCCAGGGCGTAACCGCGGGTAGCAAGTTCGAGCGCCACTGCGGCGTAGGTCGGCCCGGCAACAGCTTCACTGCGTGCCCGCAAATACGCGTCAGCAACCGTACGCAAAACCACGACATCATTAGGCGCAATCGCCAACGCCATTGAAAACGCAAGGGCGGCTTCTTCATAACGGCCCAAGACAGCAAGCGCGCCACCACGCAGCAAGTGCGCGTCAACGGAGCGTGCCGCAAGATCGGTGGCGCGATCAGCACAAGTCCATGCGGCACCCGCATTGCCAGCGTCGAGTTGAGCTGCCGCAACATCAAGCAGCTTGATTACCAACGCCGTCGTTGCGGCATCGTTGGCATAATCCTCGCTAGTAACTTCGAGCGGACATTCTTCGATGTCCTGGTGCCGATGTGGTCGCGGGCCTGCGCCGTGCCCGGCCGCACTCGCTGTCAATGAATCACACGGCGAAAGCTCGGCTGTCGTTGCGAGCTTGGCGACATCGGCCGATCCGCTGCCGGCCACCACGAGCGGTGACCGCGAGGCACCGTCTTGGCAGTTCACGCCAAGTAAACCCACCATCGCGACTATGGACCGGCGCAAGCCATGCACAGCGGTAGTCTACGCGTCGGCCCAATTGGCCGCAATCCCCACATCAACTTCGAGCGGTACTGCCAATTGGATTACACCCGCCATCTCTTCGGCGACGAGCTGACCGACGCGCTGGGCCACCCCCGGCTCCGCTTCAAACACCAGTTCATCGTGCACGGTCAACAACATGATTGCGCCCATATTTTCGCGCGCCAACCGGGCGTGACTGCGCAACATGGCCAGTTTCATAATGTCGGCGCCGGCACCCTGCATGGGTGTATTTTGAGCGATGCGTTCAGCGGCACGGCGGGCGACCTGCGTTTTCGACGACAAATCACGAATCGGGCGCCAGCGACCTAGCAACGTGGTGGTGCCACCGTCTTGGCGAGCCTGGGCAACAACGGACGCCAAATACTGCCGAATCGAAGGGAAGCGCTCGAAGTAGCGTGCCGAATACTCCGCCGCTTGTTGCCGCGGGATGTCCAGCGCCCGCGCCAACCCAAAATCGGATTGCCCATAGATAAGCCCATAGTTGACGGCCTTGGCAACGCGCCGATGATGCGCGGTGACGGCATCATGGGTGATACCAAAAACCTCACATGCGGTTTGGGTATGCACATCAACGCGGTCACGAAATGCCCGCACCAACACTGGATCCCCTGATAGATGCGCCAAAATGCGCAGCTCGATTTGCGAATAATCAGCAGCAATAAGTACTTTGCCAGGCGCAGCGATAAAGCCGCGGCGAATTTTACGCCCGAGCTCGGAGCGAATCGGAATATTTTGCAAATTGGGATCCTGCGACGACAGGCGCCCGGTCGCCGCCGCAACCATATTGAAGGTGGTGTGCAGTCGCCCAGTTTTGGGATGCAGCAACGGCGGCAACGCATCAAGGTAGGTGCCTTTGAGTTTGCTCAGCTCGCGTTGTTCAAGGACCAACTTGACGATCGGATGATCCTCCACCATGGCTTCAAGCACGTCGGCATCGGTCGAAAACCCGGTCTTGGTTTTCTTCATGCGTTCCGATGTCAACTTGAGTTTTTCGAACAGAATCCGGCCCAGCTGCTTGGGTGATGAGACATTAAAATGTTCACCGGCGAGCGCGTGGATTTGCGCTTCCAGCGCCACAACTTGCGCACCCACCTCGTCAGCCAACTTAGCAAAGTACGGACCATCGATACAAATACCGTTGCGTTCAACTTCGACGAGCAAACGCGAAATCGGCAATTCAATGTCGCGATATAGCGCGTCGCCTTGCGGCGTAAGGTGAGCGCGTAGTGCTTGGGTTACCGTAGTCAGCGACGCAGCCCACGGCCCCAACGCGTCCGCTACCGTCGCTGCCGACAAGCTAGCAACGCTATGTTGACCGCGGGGAATAAGGGTTGTGACATCGAGCAGCGCAGGTGCCCCGACGCTCGCAAAAACCGCTGCGGGGTCGGCGGCTTTTGAGGTTGGGTCCGCAATGAACGCCGCGATCATCGCATCGTCGTCGAGGCCGGCCACCGGCATGTCAATATGAGCAAAGGCTTTGGCTAGCCGTTTGCCATCGAAGCAGGTTTTTGCGACCGCAGCGTCCGCGAGCAACGCCGCCAGGGGTGCACGCGCCGCAGCTGGCAAGACATTTATCGGCAGGTAGGCTGGCGCGCCCCCGGCGTGCGCCAACGCCACACCTATGGGCTCCATCCGATCATCGCGAGCGCCGTCGAAAACTGCAACCAATGCACAACCGCCGACCTGGCGCACTGCGGCAACCAATGCAATCACACCGTCGACATCGTCGACAATATTAGTGTGCGGGCTGCCCGCGGTCGCTGTGCCGCCACGAGAGTCGGCGTCAGGTGGCGCGAGTGGCGCAACTTCGGTCCCGGTAAAATTAAACGCGCCTTGTACGCCAGCATGGGCACTACCCGGCAGTGCCACAACCGCGTGCGCAGCCGTTGAGTTCGCACTAAGCGCACCTGCCGCGGCAACTGCGACCGCAGATCCTGGCGCACTTGCGATTTTCGGGGCCGCAACCTTCATCGCCGGGGCCTCCATGACCGGCTGATCCGGACTTGCACTGCCGCTGCCGCCATGGCCGGCATCGAGAAACTTATCGATGAGTTGGGTAAATTCCAATTCCCCCAAAAGCGCCCGCAACGCGGTGTCGTCGGGCCGCGCCGCTTGCAACGCATCTAACTCAACCCCAAGCTCGACGTCGGTGCGCAAGCGGACGAGTTCGCGCGAAAGTCGTAAGCGTTCGAGCTGCACCGGATCCGTAAACGGATGTTTCACCTTGATGCGTGGCACCGTTGGATTCGCCGCGATTAGCGCATCAATACTCGGATACTCCGCTAACAACTTTGCTGCGGTTTTCTCGCCGACACCTTCAAGCCCCGGGATATTATCCGAAGCATCGCCGACCAACGCGAGGAAATCGCCAACGCGTTCTGGTGGCACGCCAAATTTGGCTATGACGTCATCGCGGTGGTAGGTTTTTTGCCCCAACGAATCGTACATGGAGACGCCATCACCAATTAATTGCATCAAGTCTTTGTCAGCCGAAAGGATGAGTGCTTCGCTGCCGATCGCCCGCGCCTTATGCACCAGCGTTGCGATCACGTCGTCAGCTTCGACGCCAGCAATGCTGAGCACGGGCCAGCCCAACGCTTCGACGACGCGACGAAAATATGGCATCTGAATCACTAAATCTTCCGGCGTCGGCGGTCGATGGGCCTTGTACGCTGGGTACATTTCGGTGCGGAAACTTTTACGACCTGCGTCGAAAACCACTGCCACGTTGCGCGGTTTCAGGTCGAGGGCCATGCGCAGCAACATCCGCGAAAACACGTACAACGCGCCAGTTGGCATGCCTTCACTATTCGACAAGCGAATATCGCGCCGATCACCTCTGCCTGCGGTCATCAGCCCAAAATGAGCACGAAAAATGTAGCCGTGGCCGTCGAGGATATGGAGCCGTTGCACATGGCCAACCTACTACGATCTTGGCTGCGATTGTAGTTGCGACCGACGCTTCAACGCTTGCTATGCCACGATCTGCAGCAGTTGTGCTCGCAGCCGCGCCACCGCATCGATCGACCAAGCACCGGCCCAAAACAAGTCCTTGCCGTCGACGACAAGTTGCGGCACGCCTGGTAAAGCCGCAGCGAGTTCCGCCGTCTCGGCGGCTGCGAAAGCGTACGGTTCATTGGGCAATAAGATGACCGACGGGGCTCGGCGCGCGACTTCGACCAGGGTTACCCGGGGGTATCGAACATCGCGACCGGTCGCATCTTGAGCTGGCGCTTTGCCAAGATCTGCAGCCAGCGGATACAGCCGCAAGCGGTCAGCAAACACGTTGCGGGCGCCCGCGAGCGCCAGCATGTCGGATCCGAAAGTGTCACCATTACAGGTCATCCATGGCTCGCGCCAAATCGGAAAGAACACGGCCGGTCCGTTGGCCAGGGCCGCGTCGTTGCGACTCTTCCCCACCGCCATACCGCGGCTGAGTAGCGCTTTAACGTTGACATCACCCGCCGTGCCAAAGATGCGAGCTAGCTGAGCAACATGCGCCAAGCCATCGTCAAATCGCCGTGGCAGCGACACCAACACTTTGGTATGTTGGGCCAACTGCTCAAGCACCGTGCGTGAATTTTCTTCTTGGTTCGCGAGCACAAGATCCGGTGCACATGCCAACACCGCTTCAACACTGACGTTTTTGGTGCCGCCGACCGCAGGCAGTCGAGCTGCGATGGCACCAACGCAGTAGTCCGTGCGGCCCACCAGTGCAGCGGCGGCGCCAATTGCCTCGACGGTATGGGTGTCGCTGGGCACCAACGACACCACCCGGCGCGGCGGGCTGACAAATGATAGTTCACGACCCAACGCATCAACTAATCGGAATCGACTCATGACGACAGCACCGTACTGCAAGCCGGGCTTGTCGTGCTACGATCGTCGACGTGTCTTCTGAGCCCGTTCCAACCAAGCGCGATAAAAAAGCTGCGGCGATGCCAATGGATGAAATTGCTGCGGCAATTGTCAAGCTGTCGCCCGACGAAGCAGCGTTCTTCTTACACAAGCTCGAAGCGGCCAATCGTAAGCGCCGCGTCCAGCTTTGGGGCTACCTGATAGCGCTCGGGGTTTGGGCGCTGACGATGATTTTCGCGATGATGTACTACGCGTTCTCGCCGCCCGGCGTGTTCGTAGGCTGGATCTTCATCGTCCCGTTTGCCGCAGTTGGCATCTTAGTGCTGTTGTTTGGCAAATGGGCCGACACGATTGAAACCTTGAGCTCAGCACCCACGACCGCCCCCCCAACTGACAAAACGCCGGCAGGCCAATCGCCAACATAGCTAGTTGGTCAACGCTAGTTGGTCAACCGCAAATAGCTGCGTACGTGTTGGCGAATTGCGCTAGTGCACGGCCGCGACAATAGCTTGGGTTTCCAGCCGCTCGATTTCGGATACCATTTGGCCCATCAGCATGTGCTTCCACATCCGCAGGTCGCCACGCAAGGACCACACAGCGAACTGTGGTCCACCCCACGTCGCTGGTTTGTTTCGTTCAAACACCAAATGGCCAACCCAGGCAAAGCCATAACCCAACACAGGTGCAGCAAGCAACGCGGCCGGTGCCACCGGTGCAATCGCAACGCACCCCATCGCTAGCGTAGTGCCCACAAAGTGAAGTTTGCGCGACGTAGGATCGAGATGCTGCGAGACATAATACGGCCAGAATTCGTCAAAGTTGGTTGGAGTTTCCATGGCCGGATGGTGCCACAAACCAAGCGGACGAAAAGCAAAAAGGTACAGCACCGGGCCGGCACGGCGCCACCTGCACGGCGCCACCGGATCCCGCTGTGTTCAACGCCAAACCACGCGCCGCTCCGCCGTATCCCAGCGCCACATCGGTCCATGGCCCATCAGTTCAACGCCGCCGTGCCAACTTGCGATGCCGGTTGCCGTTACCCGATCATGGGTGGTAGCTAACGCAGCGCGACCATCGGCGGTAATCGCAAAACCAGCGGTGGCGGGCGTGATCACCGCCGCGCTCGGGGTCGTCAGCAAGCCGGCGTCGCGTAACTGCGTCAGTAAACGCACGGCATACCCAGCGGTCAGTGGATAACGCGGATCAATTGCATGTGCCGCCGTGAGCAACTCGGCCACACTGCTCGCCCCACGTGCAACGGCTGCGAGTAGTTGACGCTCGGTGCGACGCAACCCACTCGACGTATCAGGAAATTCTTCGAGCCAACGCTCGAGCGCACCAGCCAAGAACGGCAACGCACGTGATCGCTTGGCAACGAATGCAATCGCTCGCGGATCGGCGGCCGTGATCGCGATCCACGCCGCCGTAGCCTCATCAAGTGCGTCTTTAGCAATCGGCGTGCGCTGCGGCCACAAGCCGGCAATCACATCTGCGCTTAAATCACCAAACCCCAAAAAGTTGGGCACAGAAGCATGGCGATCGATGGACACCATCGTGAGCGTTGCAGGTACACCATGCTGGGCCATGCGCGCCAGAAGTTGCACCAACGCGAGTTGATCAAGCACATCGTGTTCAAACCACAAAACAACTTCGCCGTCGTCGGTGGTGCGCGCTGCACCCGCCAGCGCCTGGTCGGCCGTGGCCAGTTTCGCAAGTGCGACTTCGTGGCTCGGCTGCTCGCCTTGCGCGACCCAAAACGCCGCACGGGCATCGCGAAACGCCGCCTCGCGCAGCGGCAACAACGGCCCTTGATCGAGGGCATCCGCGATTTCTAAAAACTCGCCTGGTACATCGGCCAAGGACAACAAGTCCGAGGTGGTGGTTCCGTTGGTGATATGGATCATGGCGGCTGCGTAACACAGCCACCTATTTGAATTTGCCGGTCAATCCGTATTTTTTCAACTTGTCGATCAGCGTTACGCGGCTGACCCCGAGCTGGCGCGCGGTTTTTGATTGATTGCCAGCTGCGGCTTCGAGCGCCCGGGTAATCACGCCGCGCTCAAAGGCTTCAACTTGTTCGCGCAACGACGGTCCAGCATGGTCAACATCGACCAGGTCGTCGTCGATCGGATCGACCGGCGCAGCAGCAACTGCTTGGGCATGCAAATCAGCGAGGGTCAGCCGATTATTACTCGACAATGCAGCGAGCCGCGCCATCGTGTTTTCGAGCTGACGCACGTTGCCAGGCCACGGTGCGGCCGCCAACGCATCGACCAATTCGCTGTCGACAACCATCGCGCCTAAACCAAACCGCTCGCACGCACGGCGAACAAATTCGGTCACCAACGCAGGGATGTCACTGCTCCGCTCGCGCAGCGGCGGCACCGTCAATTCAACCACGGCCAAGCGATAGAATAGATCCTCACGGAAACGCCCGGCCGCGACTTCGGCGCGCAGATCACGATTGGTTGACGCCACCACCCGCACATCAACCTTTTCCACCCGCCCCGACCCAACCATCTGAATCTCGCCATCTTGCAACACCCGCAATAACTTACCTTGCACCGACGGTGCTAGCTCACCAACTTCATCGAGCACTAAGGTGCCGCCATCGGCTTGCGCGAAAAAACCACTGTGGGTCTGGTTGGCCCCGGTAAAGGCGCCACGGGCATGACCAAAGAGTTCGCTTTCCGCGAGCTCGGCCGGTAGCGCTGCACAATTGAAGCGCACCAACGGCCGCTTGCTCCGCGCTGATTGCACATGTAGCAGCTCAGCAACAAACTCTTTGCCGGTGCCGGTTTCGCCACTGACCAGCACGGTGACGTCGCGTTGCGCCAACCGGGATGTGGCGTCGAGCAGGCGCCGCATTACCGCACTGTCACCGACGATGCGTCGGCCCAGGGTGCGCTCAGCTGCAAGCCGCCGATTATCATTGCGCAGTTGTTGCGTCTCATCGGCGCGGGCCACCAGTGCGACTAGTTCATCAATATCAAAAGGCTTGGTTACGTAGTCATACGCGCCATGCTTGATCGCCGCAGCGGCAATTTTTTCCGAACCATGTGCAGTTAACAGAATCACCGGCAACAACGGATTTCGCGCCATCACGTCGTCGAGAAACTGCAAACCGGTACGTTGCGGCATTGAATAGTCAGAGACCACTACATTGCATTCATCAAGATAACCCAGCGCGGCTGCAGCACTGTCCACACACGTCACCTGGTACCCGCGGTCAACCAGAATCTCGTTCAGCGTGAAGCGTACGCCGGCCTCATCATCGACCACTAAAACGTGCGTCATGCCACCACCTCGGACCTTGGCAGGCGAATTGTTGCCGTCGTGCCGGCGCCCACTTCACTGCGGTAGCGCAGCGTGCCGCCATGCTGCGTGATGGCACTCATCGCGAGCACGACACCAAGGCCGGTGCCATCGGGCCGCGTGGTAAAAAATGATGTGCCCATGCGGGCTAAATCTTCGGGCCGAATACCTCGACCGGTATCAACTACTTCGATGACGATGTCGTTGCCATTGCTGCGCGTCGTTAACGAAATGGTGCCACCCGCTGCGGTGGCTTCTAGCGCATTGCCCATCAAATTAAGCAGCGCTTCGCGCAGGCGTCTGGGGTCAGCGGCCAACGGCGCGGCGTTCGGGGTCAAAATTAACGCAATACCCGCAGTCGCTGCACGGCCATCGAGCACTTCGACCACATCCCGGGCCACGTCGGCGACATCGATGTGCTGCAAGCGCAAATCCTCCAACGGCCGCGCAAAGCTTAGATACTCGGCCAAGAGATGTTCCATCCGAACAATCTCTGATTCCACTACGGCCAACCGCTCGCCGGTGCGTGCATGCGCTGGCGCTTTCGCAATCAACTGACACAACCCTTTGATTGACGCCAACGGATTTTTTAGCTCATGCGCAACCTTGGCGGCAACTGACTGTAGCCGTCGGCTTTGTTCTTCAGCCTCCAAAACTCGGGACTCCCGAACGTTGGTCATGGCTTCACTGGCTTGCGTTGATGCATCCGCGACGCGCTTGAGCACCATATACAACACGTGCACATCCAGCATCAGCACCGCAAGCAAGCCTGCGACGTAGTGCCGAGGATCTAACTGGGGGCCCGTAACCGACGCGGGCAGCAGCGCGACCGCGAAGATCATGCCGACATTAAAAAGGATGCGTCGATATGAAATTTGCGTCGGGCCAAGAAACAGCAGCCCCAACATGGCCGGCAACACCAGACTTGGCGCAGCCGGCGACAACATGCCACCGGTCAACGCCACCAATGCGGCCGTGAAGATCGCGGCAATCATATTGAGCACATTAAACGTAGGTTCGACGTCGCCCGCGGCGGTGAGACGCTTCACCAGGGCTGCTTGTAAGCCCATAAAAACCAGCACCGATCCGACCGCCGCCGCAATGCGCCACCAGGGGAAATGCGCGTGCCACAACACTGCAAAAAAAATCGCGTGCGCAGCCGCCGCGCCACAGATCGTCCAGCGCGAAATCGAGCGAGCCGACGCCAAAAAATACTGATTGCGATGACCGCGCCATATATCGCTGACTTTGAGGCCCGAATCCACAAGGCTGGCGGATGCGGGAGTCGTGCCAACGCCTTGGGGGGCCACAACTGCCATCGTGGCCAGGAATGTACCGCATTGCTGTACAGCAAAGCGACAGGCCATCGAACCTGTCGTCGGACCGCCGACAGGAGCGATTCGGAACGCGGGCCGCCAGCTACGCGATCACCTGGCCGAGCCACGGAAATTTGGCACAAACGATGCTAAGCCGCAGGTTATGATTCGACGAACCATAGCCAGCGCGATTGTGCTCTTGAGTGCCAGTTCCGTGGTAGCTGCGCCTGCGACTCCAGCGCCTGCCCCCTTGAATCCTGACGCACCACCGCCGCCAGCCGCCGACCCCGTCGCCACGCCGGTCGCACTGAGCGGCAACGATCCGGTCTTTGAAAAATCCCTCGCTGCATTGTTTTCCAGCGGCGGCCTTACGGCGCGCCAAACCGCCAAGCGCTCGCACGCTGCGAGCCCAGAGGTTGCCCGCAAAGATGCCGAAGTCGCGGCCGCGGTGATCGCCGTCAAAAAAGCCGAACTGGTAAAAATCCCACGCCTGGGTGCCACCGCCAGCTACACGCGGCTGTCCGAAATCACGCCGCCGGAGCTGGCACCGGGCGTATCGTTTCCGCAGTTTTTCAACGTCTACTCCATGAGCGCGCAAATTGGCGTGCCCATTAGTGATTATGCGCTGCGTATTCCAGCCATTATCGAAGCCGCGCGCCTTGGTACCGCAGCCGCGCGTTCTTCGGAAAATGCAACGCGGCTTAACGCTGGCGCCCAAGCGGTCTCGGTGTATTACGAATGGATGCGCGCGTCGGTACAAACCGTAGTCGCGGAACGTGCACTGGCCCAAGTCGATTCAACCCTGGGCCAAGTGCAGGCGCTGTTCGAGGTCCAGCGCATATCGCGTGCTGATTTATTGCGCGTGCAATCGCAGCGCGCCCAGGCCGAACAAATGGTTAATCAATTTCGCATCCTGGTGGCCTTGCGTGAAGAGCAACTGCGCATTGCCATTGGCGCTGCCCCCGATGAAGAATTGCGAATGGGCGAGGACGTTCGCCAAGACGTAGCAGTTCCCACGCTCGACTCGTTGGATGCCTTGCTCGACAAAGCGATGGGCAAACGCCTCGATGTGCACACAATTAATGTTGGTATCGAAGCCAAAACCAAACAACTAAAATCCGAAAAGGCCGGCCGACTGCCCCGTTTGTCGGCATTTGCGCAAGTAGATTTCGCAAATCCAAATCAACGCATATTCCCGCAGGCCGACGAATTCCGGTTGACCTGGTCGGCCGGCCTCCAGCTCGGTTGGAGTTTCAACGATTTCCTCAACACCGACTATACGGTCGCAAGCATCGCCGCTGAAAATCGTCAATTGGCCGCCGACCGGCGCAGTTTAGGTTCGGGCATTCGCCTGCAAATTCTCGGCGCGCTGCAAGGCATTGCCTTAGCGCAAAGCGCCCTGTTGACGTCACAACAAGGCTTGCTCGCGGCCGAAGAAGGCTTTCGCGTCCGCAGCGAATTGTTCGCCATGCAACGCGCCACCACCGCCGAAGTTATTGACGCGCAAACGGAACTCACCCGGGCCCGCGGCACGGCCTTGACCGCGCGAGTAGATTTGCGCATCGCGATCGCGCAGCTATATCACGCTGTTGGCGACGACAACCAAGACCTGCCCACCAAGTAACGCTTACCCCCAGCTGGTATTGCTATGAAAACCATATTCTCATTTTCGCTGGTCACCGCCAGTCTTGCTGCATCCCTTGCCAGCGCGAGTTGCGGCCAAAAAACTGACGGCAAACCATCCACAAAAGCTGCGACGCCGGCCGTTAAAGTCGCGCTAGCGACCGCGGCCACCGCGCCAACGCCGGTGATTCTCACGGTAACGGGGTTGATCGCAGCTGAACAACGCACCGATGTATCGCCCGATACCGCTGGCAAAGTGCTGCAAGTCATGGTCGAACGCGGCGACAAAGTGAAACGCGGCGCGCCGTTGGTGCAGCTCGACACCCGCAACGCACAACTCGGAGCCAACGAAGCCCGCGCCAATCTCGCTGGACTGCGCGCCCAGCGACAGCTCGCCGAGGATGAATGCAAGCGCAGCGCACAGCTGCTGAGCAAAGGTGCCATCACGCAGTCACAGTACGACCGCGAGCGCACCAGTTGCACTGCCGCGTTGCAGCAAGTCACGGCCGCCGAGGCGCGCACCCAGATGATCACCAAAAGTATTTCCGACGGCATCGTGCGGGCACCGTTTGACGGTGAGATTACCCAGAAAATGGCTAGCCCAGGCATGTGGGTCGGCCCCGGCGTACCGCTGGTGACGCTGGTTGATGCCGATCCATTGCATGTTGATCTGGCGGTACCTGAAGGGGCTTTTTCTGCTATCAAAGCCGGCCAAATCGTCGAAGTTGAAACTACCGCGTTCGAGGGCAAAACGTTTACCGCCACGATCACCCGTATTGGCGGTGAAGTTGGCCGCATGAACCGCTCGATCACGGTCGAAGCGCAGCTACAGCCGGGCACGCCGTTGCTAGCCGGCATGTTTGCCGAGACCCGCATTGTCACAGGCACCGCACAGTTGCCAGTGATTCCGAAAACCGCCGCGGTCCAGCGCGGCAAAACTTGGCGGGTGTTCGTCGCCAAAAATGGCCAGCTTGAAGAACGCGTGGTGCAACTTGGCCCATCGCCCGGGCCCGACCAGGTGTCCATTCGACAAGGTGTAGCCGCAGGCGACAAGGTTGCCATCACCGTTACGCCAGCCATCGTCGACGGCCTCAAGCTCGCTCCATAGTTGCCGGTCGAAAAGGAAACGCTATGCAATGGCTCTCAAATATATCCGTGCGTCGACCGGTCTTTGCGACGGTGATCATTCTAGCCATCCTGGTCGTCGGCCTGGTTGGCTACCGATCGCTTGGCGTCGATAAATTCCCGCGCGTTGACTTCCCGATGGTGATTATCACCACGTTCTATCCTGGCGCCCCGCCGTCGTCAGTCGAAACTGATGTCACTGACAAAATTGAAGCCGCGGTCAACACCGTGGCGGGCCTCGATTTTCTTTCATCCACCTCCATTGAGGGTGTTTCACTGGTGGTTGCGCAATTCGATCTGAGCAAAGACGTGCATGTCGCCGCTTCTGAAATTCAAGAACGCATCAATGGCATCATGCGCGACTTACCCGTCGGCAGCAGCAAGCCAGAAGTCAAGAAGGCCGACCCAGATGCGTCGCCGGTTATCGTCCTTTCGCTCAAAGCCACCGGCAACATCAAGGCCCGCGACTTAACCCGCGTCGCCGAAAAAATTATTAAACCGCAAGTGGAGCGGCTCGGCGGCGTTGGCCAAGTTGTGCTACTGGGCGGCCAAAAGCGACAAATCAATATTAACCTTGATCCAATCCGCATGGCCTCGACCGGAATTTCCGCGTTGGAAGTGTACCGCGCGATCGGCGTCGGCAACGCCAGTCAGCCAGGCGGCCGGCTCGAACAGGGCCCAACGAACTCGACGATTCGCTACGAAGCCAAAGCCGCTGAAGCCGATCAAATAGGCAACATCGTGGTGCGGCAATCCGTCGACCGGCCGATTCGTGTCAGTGATGTCGCGACGCTCGAAGATGCCGAAGCCGACGCCGATACCGGTGCAATTCGCAATGGCGAAAAAGCCCTGGCGCTATCGGTGCGCAAACAGACGGGGCAGAATACCGTTGCGGTCGTTGATGCTGTCAAAAACTCCATCGCCGCGCTGCAATCCAGCTTACCGCCTGGCTACACCGTCGACGTGGTCCGCGACAACTCCGAACAAATTCGCACCAGCGTCAATCAAGTCATCGAGCACTTAGTGCTGGGCTCGGGCTTGGCCGCCTTGGTGGTGTTGCTATTTCTGGGCAGCTTACGCTCAACGTTTATCGCTGCGGTCTCGATTCCGGTTTCCATCATTTCAACGTTCGGCCTCATGATGATCGCGGGTTTCACCCTCAATCTAATGACGCTGCTCGCGTTGGCCCTGGCGGTCGGCATCGTCATCGATGACGCCATTGTGGTACTGGAAAACATCTATCGATTCATCGACGAAAAAGGCATGAAACCATTCCCGGCGGCGATTCTGGCCACCAAAGAAATTGGCCTGGCCGTATTGGCCACCACGCTGTCGCTGATGGCGGTGTTTTTGCCCGTGGCATTTATGAGTGGCATCGTCGGCCGTTTTCTCATGAGCTTTGGCTTAACCATGGCCTTTGCTATCGCGGTGTCGATGGTGGTGGCGTTCACCTTAACGCCAATGATGGCAGCGCGCATGTTACCGGCACCGCCAGCGCCAGGCACCGAGCGGCGCAAGCCATGGCTGGAGCGCTTGGTCAACTATGCCTACCTGCCATTAGAGCGCGGCTACGGCAAGTTGATGGCATGGTCGCTGCGCCATCGCTGGGTGATTGTGGTGGCATGTATTGGTTCATGTGGTTCGCTTGCGGTGACCGGCCCCAAAGTGGGCGGCGGATTTTTGCCGCTCAACGACGAAGCGCAGTTTGAAATTTACCTGCGCATGCCGGAAGGCACCGGTATTGAAGCGACCGAAATAATGTCCGAGCGAATCGCGCGCCGCACCCGGGAAATTCCTGAGGTGGTAAGCACCCTGGTCACGGTCGCCGACGGTGAAACCAAACAAGCGAACATTGCCAAAATCTATGTACGCCTGAGCGACCCGATTGAACGCGTGCGGTCACAGGACACCGTAATGGATGTGACGCGCCGAAGCGTGCTGCCAGGTCTACCGGCCGGCGTGGTGGCATCGGTGCAGTTGGTGTCCGACTTCTCGATGGGCGGCGCCAACTTCCAAATCGGCTACATCATCAGCGGCCCCGACCTCGATCGCCTTGAAGACTTTGGCCAAAAAGCCATGGCCAAGATCAACGGGATCAAAGGTATTGCCGACCTTGATTCAAGCTTGCGCGAGCCGCTGGCTGAAACCCAAATCGTGCCTAATCTGGATCGCGCGGCCATGCTCGGGGTCGACCCAGGGGATATCGCCAACACCCTGGGCGTGCTGGTCGGGGGCATGAACGCATCGGCGTTTGAAGACCGCGGTGATCAATATGTCGTGATGGTGCGCGCCGCCGAGAAGTATCGCAACGACCCCTCGGCACTCGGCCTGCTGTCGGTGCCGTCGCGGTTGCTGGGCCAAGTGCCGTTACTTGATGTCGTGACGGTCAAAGGCGGCGAAGGTCCGTCGCAGATCACCCGGATGTCGCGGTCCCGCGCGGTGACGATTACCTGCAACGTGGCGCCGGGCGGCGCGCAAAATTTCATTCAAGCAGAAATCGAACGCGTGTTGCGCGAGCTCGAAATGCCACCCGGTTACAAATTTGAACCGTTTGGCCAGAGCAAAGAAATGGGCAAGATGATGGGCGCGTTCATCTTCGCGATCGCCTTAAGCTTTGTCTTTATGTACTTGGTGCTCGCGGCGCAATTTGAGTCATGGTTGCACCCGTTCACAATTATTTTGGCGTTACCATTAACCCTGCCGTACGCCATGCTGTCATTGCTGCTGTTCCAGCAACAAATGAACATTTTCTCGATGCTGGGCCTGATCGTATTATTCGGCATGGTGAAGAAGAATGCGATTCTGCAAATCGACCATGCCAACCAACTACGGGCCCGCGGAATGCCACGCGACCAAGCCATCGTCCGGGCTTGCCAAGATCGTCTGCGGCCAATTTTGATGACCACATTTGCATTCGTCGCCGGGATGTTGCCGTTGGTTTTCTCCCATGGCATCGGCTCGGGGATGTCCAAAGCGATGGCCAGCATTGTGGTTGGCGGTCAATTATTGTCGCTGTTGCTCACCTTGATTGCGATTCCGGTCATCTACGCACTATTTGACAGCCTGTCCGTGCGCGTAACTGGGCGCGTCCGCAAGATACTCAAGGGCATCACCGGCAACGGACCAAGCGACCGCGGCGAAGCAGCCATTAGCGACGAAGCGCAGCTCGCAGCGCTTGAGCGCAGCGTAGCGCAGCATTAGAAAGAGACCGGCCCAAGGCTGGTCACGTAAGCCCAATTGCGCGCAACCCTATCGCAGGCGATCCCGCACACCGCTTGCCATGTCCCGACGTCGCAAGCTTACCGCGCCTGCGGCCGCGCGGGCTTTTTCGACTTTCGCTGCGGACCACAAACAAAGGCATTCGGCGCCCGAGTCGGGGTTCAGCCACTGGTTCCCCGCCCTGCCGATCTCAACTACTCATGCGATCGCGAACGCAAGCGCGATCCACCAAATAGTGTCCGGATTGCGGACCATGAAAAAAAATGATTCTAGGTGGCCAAGTGCCCTTCCGTTAACGGGCTGCACTTTGATATGACGCGATCCCTCTCGCAGCAGCACAAGCTATGGCCACGAATAAACGA
>JAGPDK010000430.1 GCA_018057605.1 Kofleriaceae bacterium
CCCATCATCGTCGCAGTGTCGATTCCACTGTCGATTATCGCAGCGCTGTGAGTGATGGCCGCGTTAGGTCAAACCATCAATGTCATGACGCTGGGTGGCCTGGCCCTGGCCGTCGGTATTTTGGTTGACGATGCCACAGTTGAAATCGAAAATATTCATCGCAATCTGCACCAAGGCAAACCGTTGGTGCGCGCCATTTTGGACGGCGCTCAACAAGTTGCGGTGCCGGCGTTTGTTGCATCGTTATCGATCGCGTTGGTGTTTTTATCGGTGTTGGTATTGCGCGGACCAACCCGCTTTCTGTTTTTGCCGATGGGCATGGCCGTTGGATTTTCGGTCATTGCGTCGTACCTCTTGTCGCGCACGTTGGTGCCAACCATGGTGCGTTACTTGCTGCCAGGCGAACTGGCTCAGCACAACCAAGCACCAGGCTTTTGGGCACGGCGGCACGCAGCCTTTGAGCGTGGCTTTGCAGCGTTGCAGCGCGGCTACAGCGCATGGCTCGACGGTGTTTTGGCCCATCGCGGCCTGTTTTTCCTAGCGTTTGCGTTAACCATTGCACTTGGTGCCGGCGTTGCACTTGGCGTTGGCCGCGACTTTTTTCCCAACGTTGACGCCGGTCAAATTCGCTTGCATATCACCGCCCCGGCCGGCACCCGCATTGAACAAACTGAACAGCGCTTTGCCGATGTTGAAGCTGCAGTAGCTGAGCTCATTCCGGCGGCCGATCGCGAAGGCATGCTGTCGCAGATCGGCTTGCCTTCGGGTTATTCGCTGGCCACCTCCGACACCAGCAATGTGTCTTCTTCCGACGGTGAATTGCTGATTCGGTTGTCACCCAACCGCCAACAATCGACCTCCGCGTATATCGCCTTACTGCGCAAACAGCTAGCGCGTCGCTTTGCCGACCTGACGTTCTATTTTCAACCGGCCGACATGGCGACGCAAATTTTGAACTTTGGCTTAGCCTCGCCCATCGACGTGCAAATCAGCGGTCCGGCGCGTGACAAAACCATCAAGATCGCCCGGGCCATCGAAACCGACCTCAAGCGGATTGCCGGTGTGGTTGATGTGCGCATGCATCAAGTGACCAACGTGCCACGGTTCCAACTTCATGTAGATCGCCGACGTGCAGCGCAAGCTGGGCTGTCACAACGCGACATCGCCAACAACGTGTTGCTCGCGGCCGGCTCGTCGGGCCAAGTGTCACCGAGTTACTGGACCGACCCCGTTACCGGCCAAAGTTATTCACTGAGTGTGCGCGTACCCGAAGAGCGCATGAACAGCCTCGATCAATTGCTCGCGGTGCCATTTTCCGGCCGCGCGGCTGGCTTACAATTGCGCGATGTAGCGACGGTGAGCCGGCAATCCACGGTGCAACTTTCAACTCGGGTGAATGTGCAGCCAACGTTTAATATCCGCGCCGATATCGCCGGTACCGATCTAGGTACGGTGGCCCGAGCCATTGATGACGTCATCGCGATGCATCGCAAAGCGCTACCGCCAGGCTCCGAACTGACCTTGCGTGGCCAAATTGAAAGTATGCGTTCGGCGTTTAGCCAGCTTGGCCTCGGCATCGCGCTGGCAGCGTTGCTGGTTTATTGCTTGATGGTTGTTAATTTTCAAAGCTGGCGCGATCCGCTGATCATTTTTATGGCGCTGCCCGGTGCTGCCATCGGCATTGTTGGTGCACTTAAATTCACCCACACCACGTTCAATGTACCGTCGCTGATGGGTGCGATTATGAGTATTGGCGTGGCTACCGCCAACTCGATTCTGGTGGTGAGTTTCGCCAATGATCGGCAACACGCAGGCGATACGCCGGTGCAAGCCGCGTTGCAATCAGCGCGCACACGATTGCGCCCGGTGGTGATGACTGCGCTAGCCATGATTATCGGCATGGTGCCGATGGCGCTGGGGCACGGCGATGGCGCCGAATCCAATGCAGCCTTGGCGCGCGCCGTTATTGGTGGCTTAGTGGGCGCAACGCTCGCAACGTTGTTTGTGGTGCCCACCATGTATGTGGCGCTGCCCGGTGGCAAGCGCCGTGGTGCGACCGCAACCGAAGATTTTTTGATTGGTGAATCGAGCGCAGGAGTACCTCATGAGTAACGAAACCAAGCCAGCCACTAGCAAGCCAGCCGGCACAGCGCGCTGGTCAAAATGGGCCTTGGTCGTCGCACTAGTCGCACTCGCCGGCGTTACCGCCTTGGTGTGGGCGGGGCAATTAGCTGGCAAAACTACGGCAACCGTTGCCGCTGCGCCACGGTTGGTGCGCGTAGCGCCGACCAAAGCTGGTGATGCCGCGCAAACCCTGACGCTGTCAGCGACGGCGGAGCCCGCGCAAATCGCGGCCATCGTGGCGCGCTCGTCGGGCTACATCGCTGATATCGCCGTCGATCTCGGCGACCACGTCAAACGGGGTCAACTGCTGGCCGTGATCAGTGCCGCCGAAGGTGTCAACGATTTGCAAGCGGCCCGGGGCTTGTCGTCGGCCGCCGAAGAACTAGCGCGGCTAGCCACGATTTCACGCGACCGCGCTCGTGAGCTAACCGCACAAAATGTCACCTCGCGTGAAGATCTTGATCGAGCGGAAAGTGATTACAAACGAGCCCAAGCCTCGGCCTCGGCAGCTCGCGCAACCGTGGAGCGCTACGCCACGTTGACAGGGTATCAACGCGTGGTGGCACCGTCCGACGGTGTAATCACCCGCCGTTATGTGGATCCTGGCGCGATGGCGCAAGCCGGCCAAACCTCGCTGTTTCAACTTGCCCAGACCACCGAGCTCGATCTGGAATTTGAAGTCCCACAAAGTTGGGCCAGCGTGGTGACACCCGGGCTCGCCGTCGAGATTACCAGCCGTGAATTGCCTGGCCAGCCGATCAAAGCCAGCGTTACCCGGACCGCCGGCAGCATTGATGCAACTACGCACACCATGCACGCCGAAGTCCGGCTTTCGGACAAAACCGCACTCACGCCAGGCAGCCAAGTCGACGTGCGAATCACCAGCGTGCGTGCTGCGCCTCCCATCATCGTGCCGGCTCGTGCCGTGGTCGCGCGCCCTGAAGGCACTTCGGTGGCGGTCGTGCAACCTGGGCCCCAAGGCCCACGCGTGCATTGGACCAAGATCACGGTCCTGCGCGAGTTAGGCAAAGATGTCGAAGTGCTAGCCGACGGCAGCGTCGCCATCGGCGCGAAGCTGGTGATCAGCCCACCCGCGAATCTTGGCGACGACGCAGCCATCGAAATCGCCATCGATCCACCGGCCCCGCCACCGGCGCCAGGCAGTGGCAGTGGCGGTAGTCGCTAGGAACCGGCGCCAAGCTGGTTTCGTGCAACGCAATTGTCTGACGCACGGTAACGCCGAAAAATCTTCCGTTCGAATTTTTGGGCCGAAGATTCGGTCACGTACCGACGTCGCCCCTTACTGCGTTTGCCCACAACGCGAATCTTGTTGTGTACACCAAGCAGCTAACGACAGCAGCGCCACCATGCCCACGGCGGCACCAACCGATACTGAAATTCTAGCGAGCTGGCGATTGCTCAGCGGTGTAGCGCAACCGCTTGCTGACAAGCCAAGCGCGACAACAATCGCTGCTAGCGAAACCGCAATCGAATGAGACGTTCGCTTGACCACAACACACAGCTAACACCATGTGCCGATCACTGCAAAGACAAACAACGCGGTGACTACGAGCGGTTCCCAAGCAGAATCGTAGCGTTTCATGAAGCGACCATTTGCAGGTAGCGTGCCGCGCATAAGTCATTTAATTACAATAGGTTGCAATACGACAATGGGCACATTCACACCCACTCCAGCCGCTTAATGGGCGCGCATAGACCCACGTCGCTGGCACAGAGGGCTAGCGCTAGCACGCTTAGGTCAGATCACTCGAATCAGGTGGCTTTACGGTTGATCAAAAGCCGATAGCCGCCCAGTACCAGCATCGCACCGATGATGGCAGCAATGACGCCGGGGACGTCGCCGTGCTCATCGTAAAGGCCGAACGCGCGCCCAACAAAAAGTGCCAGCATGGAACCAGCAACGCCCAACAACGCCGTCACGATGATACCGCCTGGATCCTTGCCTGGCATGATTAACTTGGCTAACGCCCCGACGATAAGTCCAACGATCAATGCATATAGGATTCCCATAATTTTTCCTTCGTTTTTTACGGCGGCGTAGTATTCGACTGCAACAATGCTTGTGCATCCTTTGGGCCAAGTACCGACCTGCAGCGTCCTTGTTTGCAATGTTCGACGGCAATGCAGTGCTACGTGTTTGGCCCTAGTGTAGCGGCGCAGCACAGCGCGTTCGCTCGATGTGTCACCAGCTCACAGTGGGATGCAGTCGCGCGTCACCAACGTCACGCGAGGCTTGTCGAGTTCGTCGGCATAAGCCTTGCTAATACCCGCGATGTCACCTCAACCAAGGATTCTCAAATGAATAGTTCAAGTAGTTCAAAAGCCACCAAATCTAATCACACCACCGACGGCATCGCTCAGCGCGTCGACGCACTGGTCGCGGCCGGACGCGATGCTGCCGGAGAAATCAAAGACAATGCAATTGCTGCCAAGGACGCAGTTATGGATACCGGTGGTTCGTTGGTGCAGGCCCTGAGCAAATCGATCAAGAACCGGCCGTTATCGTCGGTGATGATCGCGTTCGGCGCAGGCTACGTCGTCACGCGGATCATGCGCATGCGTTCGCCTTCGCGTTCAGCTAATTAGCTTCGAATCAGCTTACGGCTGCAGCGATGCGCGACACGTCGGCGCCCGCAGCAGCGATCGCAGCGCGTGACCGAGCCAACCCAGTTGATCGGTGCCGGGTAACCGCATATGCGATCGCTGCTACTGCAACGCCGACGATGACATAGCCCAACCACATCGGCAGCACCGTCAACTCGAATAGGCCAAGTACAACCGCGTTGCCAACCAAGATGCCCGCAACGATCGTACCTGCTAGCGAAATCATGGAGCGCGCAAGCGCTTCCTTGATGCCATCAACTTCTTGCCGCATTTCATGGCGAATCTTGTCGGCATGCGCGGCGGTTAGCTCTTTGGCGTCGTCAAATACGCCGCGGAGCAGCTCGCTTGAGGACATATCGGACAACGCATCGTCGGCATTTTGATGTTGCATGATGCCTACCAACGCAAGCTACGCGCCAGCACGTTGCT
>JAGPDK010000431.1 GCA_018057605.1 Kofleriaceae bacterium
CAGTGAGGGGCCTTACCGTCCCTTATACCGACGACAAGTGGGCGCTGTTGCCATTGCTGATTACTTAAGCGCATGTAATTTTTTGTCGTCGCCCGCGACGTACACCGTGCCGTCCTGGCTCACCGCCGGCGTCGTGTCCACATCGCCTTCGCTTTGCCAATACCACTTAAGGGTGCCATCGGGGGCAACCGCGTAAACATGCATGTCTTGCGCCCCAAACAAGATTTTACCGTCGGTGGTAATCGCCGGCGTACTTTGAATTTTATCTGCCGCAGCGAGCTTCCACCGGACTTGGCCGGTGGGCGCCAGCGCATACAGCGATCGATCCAAGCTGCCGACATAAATGGTTCCGTCGCTGCCCAACGCAGCGCCGCCGCGGATATCGCCGCCGGTTAGAGTTTTCCATTTTACCCGGCCTTCGGGCGTGAGCGCATAAAACGCCTTGTCATCCGAGCCCACATAAATGGTTCCGTCAGCTCCAACCAGGGGCGCGGCATCCACATCGCCACCCGTGCGCACTTCCCAGCGTTTGGTGCCGTCGGGCGCAATTGCATACACCGCGTGATCTTGGCATCCGACGTAGACAGTGCCATCGGCCCCGAGTGCGGGCGTACTTGCAACATGGTCTGCGGTGGCAAATTTCCAGCGCAACGTGCCATCGGCCCACACCGCATAGACGCCGTCACCGCCGACGTAGATGGTGCCGTCGGGGCCGATCGTCGGGCCACCATCGGCATCGCACCGCGACGATTCGGGACCAAACCCAGCGGGGTCACAATCACCCAGCCGCATGCGCCATTTCAACGTACCTTGCGCATTGACGGCGTAGAGATGATCGTCGTCGGAACCAACATACACCGTGCCATCGAGTGCAACCGCAGGCGTGCTCCATGAACGATCGCCCATGCTGAACTTCCACACCAGTTTTCCGTCGGCTGCCACCGCATACAAGCCGCCATCATGGGAAGCCACGTAGATTGTGCCGTTGGGGCCAACGGTGGGAGAGCCTGCGATCGGGCCGCCGGTGGTGAAGGCCCAGCGTTCGGTCGGCGTGGTTGCAGGCGCGGGCCCGGCCCGACGGCCGGTGTGCGCAGCATCGCCGCCGAACATCGCAAACGGCGGTGAGCCATTCGGCTTGATTGCGGCCGCCGCCAGCGCGGCAGTCGCGCCGGTTGAGTTGGCCGAATTCGCGCTCGAATCTGTGATCGCCGCACCGCGATTGGGTGCCACGCAAGCGCCTACGCCATGGTCACAAACGCGATCACCTTTGCAGTCGATGTCCTTAGCGCATGGACGGCGCTGCGTCGCCGAGCAGCCTGCGCCACTCATCGCCATTGGGATCGTGATTGCTACTGCCACGCCAACGATTATCGAAACAGATCTATTCAACAATCGAGTTCGTTGCTCGTTACGCTTTGGGCAGGTCGCTTGAAAATCGCTCGGCCAGTTTCTCAAAATATCGTCGCGTTTCTTCCAACACCGTCGGATCTTGGTCCGGATACATACGGATGCCATGGGCGCCATGAGGATCGGTAGTCACCGGCCCGACCGGCAAGCCACCCACGATTCCGGTCTGTTCATGATAAAGCAATGCCAATACCTCGGCATGGTTCTCAGGAACCAAGAATGTGCGACGTCCCATTTCTGGTACGCCGTCTTTGAAGCCATTCACCAACTTGGCCATGAATCGCCGCTAGTGTAACTCGCATGAGCCCGGGACAAAAGGCCTAAGTCGCATGCGATCGAGGCAACATTGCAACTCTCGCCATCCGGCAAATCATGATCGAGCGCCGAGGGATTGTGAGACCAGCGCTTGACTCCTTAAGCATTTCAAGTTCAGCGTTGTTACGTGCGCGTCGAGTTTTGGTTTGATTTCTCCTGTCCGTACGCCTACCTGGCCTCAACCCAGATCTCCGCGTTGTGCCAGCGCCAAGGCGCGACGCTGCAATTCGAACCCATGTTATTGGGCGGTGTGTTCCGTGCGATCGGCGCTGGCGACGGCCCCATGCGCACGTTGTCACCAGCCAAGGCCGAGCATCTGCACGCCGATCTGCACCGTTGGGCCGATCACCTTGCCGTGCCGTTTACCATGCCTGCGGCTCATCCAATGCGCACGGTACTCGCGCTACGGACGCTGCTAGCTCTTGATCGGGCATGGTGGCCCGCTGCGATTCATGCGATCTATGCGGCCTATTGGCGAGACTCCGTTGATATCACCCAAGCCAGCAACCTCGCGACGGTGCTGGTTGCAGCCGGACTGCCAACAACCGATGTGGCAACGGCCCTCGCACAGGCCGATTCCGACGCAATCAAAACCGAACTACATCAACGCACCGCGCTTGCCGTTGACCATGGCATTTTTGGCGCGCCGGCCATGCGCGTGGACTGTGCAAATGGCCGCCCACCGTTGTTATTTTGGGGCCAAGATCGCCTTGCCTGGGTTGCAGCCACGCTAGCCGGCTGGCAGCCAGATATCGACGGAGAACGACCGGCAGCGTACTCCGAAATTGCGCCCAACGTGGAAGCCGCGCCAGGTCCAGCAACCGTTGACGTATTTTTCGATCTCGCAAGCCCGTTTGCGTACCTCGGCTTGCAACAAATCGCGCGGCTGCAAGCGCGCACCGGCGCGACATTTCGGCTGCGCCCGTTGTTGTTGGGCGCGTTGTTCCGCGACATCGGCCAAGTCGACGTACCGCTATTTGGCTTCGTAGCCTCGAAGCAGCGCTATGTGTTGCAAGAGATTACCCGTTGGGCCCGTTGGCTCGACGTGCCGTTCCACTTTCCCCAAAAATTCCCGCAACGCACCGTACTGGTGCAACGCTGCATTCTTGCGGCGGCCGAGCACGATCAAGCCCAAGCGTTAACACTAGCGCTGCGCCTGGGTCACGCATTTTGGGCCGAAGGCGAAGATCTCGAAGACGAAGCCACAGTGGCGCGGCTGATTACCGAGTGTGGCCTTTCGGTCGACTTGATTGCCCAAAGTAAAACGCCTGCTACTAAACAAGCTCTTATATATGCGACCTCGGCAGCTCGCGCGGCTGGCGTATTTGGCGTGCCAACGTGGCTGGTGCAAACCGACGCCACCGCAGCGCCCATGCTGTTTTGGGGACAAGACCGCTGCGACTTCGTGGAGCGAGCCGTCCGAGGTTGGCAACCTCCTATCCCTGGCCGTGCATGATCACGATCGCTGTCACCGTACTTTGTGGCGTGTGCTGTGCGCTACTGGTTGGATGCGAGGTTCGCAGCGGAACCGCGCAGGCACCACAACAGCGCCAGCGACTCGAACGCATCCGCCAACTTTCGAAGCTCGCAGCGTCGACGTGTTTTGTGTTGGTACCGCTGGTTGGCGGTGGGTTTTCCGCCGACCGCCACGACCACGGCTTGGCGACTTGGATGATGATCGGATTGGTGCTTGGAGCGACGGGCGATGCTGCGTTGTTGGCCCACAGCTCGACCGGATTTCTCATTGGCCTCGGCGCTTTTTTGCTCGGCCATCTCGCGTACGTTGTTGGATTCTCGCGCTGTGTAGCGGGCACTGCGATTTCAAGCGCAACGCTAGCGCTTGCCCTCATCCCGATCGTCGCCGGTGGGCTCGCGCTGCGATGGTTATGGCGCTACCTCGGCGACATGCGGATACCCGTGCTAGCGTACGTCACAGTGATCACCGCAATGATGATCGCCGCAATCGCCGTTTTGCATGATAGCACACGCAACCTGCCGTTTCGCTACCTGATAGGTAGCGGCGCAACGTTGTTTTTCATTTCGGACCTCGCCGTCGCACGCGATCGCTTTGTTGCACCAGGTTGGCGCAACAGAGCGTGGGGCTTACCGGCGTATTACACGGGACAGCTACTGCTAGCGTGGTCAATTACTCCGTGAAGAATTGACTACGCCCAGCACATTACTGCCACGCAAGATTCGACAGGAACTACTTCTTCTTGGCTTTGCCACGCAGTTTGCGACGCGCACGGTTGCGGCCGAGGCCACGTTTGTGAGCGGCACTCTTGCGCGCTTTCATACGCCGGTCCTTTAGCCGGCGTTTTTGCTTGAACTTAGGGCGATTCGAAAGTTTCTTTTTAGTACGGCGTCCAGTGGCCACGGCAAAGTCCTTGGTAAGAGTAACCGGGGGATACTAAGGAAGTGAGCACGTGGGTCAAGGGGCCAGGACCAATTTAGTCACCTACCCCCGCTGCGAAACCGCCACAACCCGGTAACCCCGGCTAACTTTTGGCGTATACGTTAAGCGGTCGAATGCCGGCCGACGTAAAGGACCTTATGCAGCGTTATTGCGCCGGCGACGCCTCCGCTTTCCGCGAGCTGTACAGCCACGCTGCGCCACCGTTGCGCGGCTATTTAATGCGGTTATGTGGCCAATCCGCCACCGCAGACGACCTTTTGCAGGTCACGTTTCTCAAAGTTCACCGCGCCCGAGGGGCTTTCGTGGTTGGCGCGGATCCAATGCCTTGGATGTTTTCGATCGCCCATCGCACGTTTCTAGATGAAGCGCGGCGCCGTAAACGCGCCAAAGTGACGATTTCCGCCACCGACGAATTGCCAGAGATCCCGGTGCATCAAAGTGGGCAAACCGATGCTCAACTACCCGACCAAGGCCCGCCACCGGAACAAACCGCCGCCGCGCTGGCAGCGCTACAGCACCTGCCGGCCAATCAGCGTGAAGCCGTCGTATTAACGAAACTTTCGGGCAAAACCGTCGCGGAAGCTGCGGCGATTGCGGGTACCAGCGTCGGAGCGATGAAGGTTAGAGCCCACCGCGGTTATGAAATGCTGCGCAAATTACTCAAAGGTGGAGCGCCGTGACGGCCGTTAGCTCAACCGTGCCACCAACCGACGAGTTGCCGGTGCTTTCGGCTCAGCTGGAAGCCGAATTGGCACAACTGCGGCCGCACCTGCCTCGGCGGCCATCGCTGCAATGGTTCGCGACCATTTTCGCCTGTTTGGCGTATGCAGGCGGGGTCATTTCACTGCTCGGCTTACGCCGCGACTGGGTCGAACTGCCTCGGGCGTGGCAGGTTGGCAGTGCCACGATGTGGTTAGCCGGACTAGCGATTCCACTGTGGCTCTTGATGGTGCCAAAGGCCGGCCACGTGATGGGCCGTTGGCGCGCGGCGGTAGCGATCGCCGGGGGTGCTGCGGTAGCGTTGGTAC
>JAGPDK010000432.1 GCA_018057605.1 Kofleriaceae bacterium
CGCGAACGTCATGAGTGAACGGTCACACTGCCATCGCAGGGGGTAGGTGCCTCGACGCTGGCTGCATGCCACCTCCATTGTTTTTAGCATCACCAGATCATCGGTCAGTTATGTCTATAAAATCGGCCAGCGTCGGTATCGTTGAGAACAGCGGACTAACGGACTAACGGACTAACGGACTAACGGACTAACGGACTAACGGACTAGCGGACTGGCGGGTGCAGTCAACGAGCCGGCCGGTGTGCTATACGCTCCACCCCTATGCCGCAATGGTTTGATAGTCATGCTCATGTCGACGGGCCCGAGTTTGACGCTGATCGCAGCGAAGTGCTGCAACGGGCCCGCGATGCCGGGGTTTCACATATGGTCGTTATTGGCGCCGTCGGCGAGCCCACGTCGGCAACTCGTGCCGTAGCTTTAGCCGAGACCGATCCAGCGATTTGGGCCACCGTCGCGACTCATCCCCATGACGTCGAAAAGATGACCGAGGATTGGTGGGCCGTTCACGAACGCTTGAGCACCCACCCGCGCGTCGTCGCAATTGGCGAAACTGGGCTGGACTACTATTACGACCATTCGCCGCGCAAGCTGCAGCGCGACTGCTTCGTCCGCTTTATTGAACTGGCACGCAAAGTCGGCAAACCTGTGGTCTGCCACATTCGCGATGCGCATGATGATGCGCTCGCGGTGCTGCAAGAAACCAAGGCGGCCGAGCTTGGTGTCATCATTCATTGTTTCACTGGCACGCCACATGATGCGGCTCGCTATGCTGCGCTTGGTTGTTACGTGTCGTTTTCCGGCATCATTACCTATAAGACTGCACAGCCAATTCGTGACTCGGTAGCTGAGGTGCCGCTGAACCGGATTTTGGTCGAAACCGACTGCCCATATTTGGCTCCAAACCCGAAAAGAGGGCGTCGGAACGAGCCAGGATTTGTAATTCACACCGGTGAAGTCGTCGCCCAAGCCGCAAAAGTGACGGTGGATCAGCTCGCGGACCTAACGTTTTCAAATACTTACAGTGCGTTTCGGATCCCACGCGCATAGACGCATCCTTCACCTTGACGCCCGTAGCAACCGGAGCGTATATACCGGCCCCAGTTTTCGATTGATGTAACGGAGTTAGCAGCCATGGCACAGAAGATCGGCCTCCTCGGCAAAAAAATCGGTATGACCTCAGTCTTCGCAGAAGACGGCGAATCAGTACCTGTCACGGTTATTCAAACCGGCCCTTGCTTTGTGCTTGCAAAGCGCACCGTCGAGCGCGACGGTTATTCGGCATTGGTGCTCGGCTTTGACGAAAAGCCGCTCCGTCTCGCTAACAAAGCCATGATGGGCGCACTCAAAACCGGCAACATGAAACCACAGCGTTTCATCCGCGAAATCCGCTTGGATGCCGCTGACATTGAAAAATACGAAGTTGGCCAAGCGCTCGGACCGAAGGATGTGTTCGAAGTGAACCAACCTATCGACGTCGAAGGCCAATCCAAAGGTAAAGGCTTCCAAGGCGTCATGAAGCGTCACCACATGGTTGGCAAGCCAGCCACTCACGGTACCCACGAATACTTCCGTCACGGTGGTTCGATTGGTTGCCGTTTGACTCCGCAGCGTGTCCATAAGGGCAAGCGCATGGGTGGTCACATGGGCGCTGAAAAAGTTACGATTCAGAATCTGCAACTTTTCAAAATCCTCGAAGAAGACAACTGCATCTTGGTGCGCGGTGGCGTGCCAGGCGCAAACAACCAATACGTAGTGGTAACGCTTGCGGCAACCCGCACCGAATACGCACGCAAGGGTATGGGCAAAGAAGAAGTGCGTTCCAAGAATCCACTCAAGGCATCCAAGAAGGCTGCTGCCGGCCGCGGATAATCCCTGGCCCTGCGGACTTGGTAACAAGTTGCTTTGTACAATCCCGCCGCTGTGGCGGGATTTTCATTTTCGGCGTATGGATCGGGCACTAACGTGGGCAATAACAATCGACTCGGTGATCGCAACGTGCGGCACGACCGCTTTCATCAACAGGCCAAGCGCGAAGGCTTCCGGGCCCGCGCGGTTTTTAAGCTGCAAGAAATCGACGCGCAATACAACCTGTTTAAGCCGGGCGACCGGGTCCTAGATCTGGGCTGCTCGCCAGGCTCGTGGTTGCAGTATGCGCGCAGCCGCATTGGTGATCGTGGGGTGCTCGTTGGCATCGATCGCACCGAGCTACGGCCGGGCGTGCCCGGCGCTCGCTTAATGGTAGGCGACGTTTTGACAATTGATACCGCGGAGCTGCTTGGTGGCCTCGATGGTTTTGACGTGGTGCTTTCCGACATGGCGCCCGACACCAGTGGGATTCGCAGCATGGACCAAGCGCGTTCTGAAGCGCTGTTTGAACGCGCGCTCGAAATCGCTGAACAAACTTTGGCTCCCGGCGGAAACTTCGTCGGTAAAATTTTCCAAGGCCCAGAATTTAAGCGGCTGATCGACCGTGTACGCGCTGGCTTTAGCGTTGGCAAAGCAGCCAAGCCGGATTCCAGCCGCAAGATTTCAATCGAGCAGTTTGTAGTTGGCGCTGGCTTTCGCGGTAACGTTCGCAAGGCGGTACCGGTGGTGATGCAAAGCGCCGCCGGCGCTCAGACCCGAGGCGCAGTGCGTAGCCCGGTGGTGAGCGATATGGGTGCGATGCAACGAGTAAGCGTGCCAGCGGTGCCGGTGCCCGTGATCGTGTCGGCCATTGTGCCAGCACCGAAGGCCGTAACCGTGACGGCGAAACCAACAACTGCAAAGCCGGTTTCGAAAGCCAAGGCCACCATCACGCGCGGCCAAGCCAAGCCAATCGCGAAAGCCAAAGCCAAGCCTGCCGCCAGCAAAGCCAAGACACCCAAAAAAACTGCCGCGAAAACCGCAAAGTCTACAACTCGTAAGAGCCGATCATGAAGCCACCGTTACGCTTAGTAATTGATGCGTGGGGCACGCCACCGGCGCGCAAAATCGCGCAAGCTGTAGAGATTCTGCACGCTGGCGGCGTGTGCGCGTATCCTACTGATTCGATCTACGCATTAGGTTGCGCCATCGAATCCAAAGATGCAATCGAGCGCATCTTTCGGGCGCGCGGCATGGCCAAACATCGTCGGTTGGCGTTGATTTGCCCGGATTTGTCGACGGCATCGCACTACGGCATGTTTTCGCAAACTGCGTTTCGCTTAGCGCAGCGTATTTTCCCCGGTCCGTACACACTGGTGGTGCCAGCCACCCGGGAAGTGCCGAAAACGTTAACTGAAACCAAACGTCGCACCGTGGGTATTCGCATCACCGCGCACCCAATTGCTGCAGCGTTGACACAGGCCTTAGGTCGGCCGTTGTTAACGTCGAGCGCGATTTCGCCCGAGACCGGCGAAGTGTGCCGCGATGCTGACGAAATTCTCGAAGTGTTTGGAAAATTCATCGATGTGGTCATCGATACCGAGCAAACTAACAGCGAACCGTCGACGGTGCTCGAATGTTTAGCCGACGAGATTGTAGTGATTCGCGAAGGCCAAGGCTCGCTCGACGGAATCGTATAATGATCAAGGTACAAGCAAGGCACGTCGCCGCGCTAACCATTGTGCTCACTACACAATTGTTGTTCGCTTGTGGCAACTCGCCATCATCGACGGTGTTGGGGGATGCGGTGGTGCCCCGTGATGGCGTCAGCAGCGACGCGCAGCTCGATGCCCCGCCAATCGCCGTAGGCCCACTCGCCGATCTTTGGTCGGGCCGGGCGCGGTTCGTCGCCGATTCATCGTTCGTACCGCCAGCCGAACTAACCGGGCATGTCGAAACCTCGACCGTGGCGCACGGCGGCAAGTACTTGATGTTGTATCGCACCTTCGTCGAGCAACCAGGGGCGCAACCCGCGATTGCCTTGGCGACAAGCACCGATGGTGACACTTGGCTTGCCCACAATGGTGGACGTCCGGTGATCGGACGAGGTGGCGCACCGGGTGGCGTTGATGACGGATATGCCATCGCACCGTCGGTAATTAGCGATGGCACCACCCTGACCGCCGTGTATGAAGCCTTGCCAGCCTCGGGCAAACAGTTGATTGCGGCGGCGCAAAGCCAAGATGGCATTACCTGGACCAAGCTTGGCACCGTGGTGGCCGGTAGCACGCGTAGTTGGGAGAAAGGTAATACCGGCACACCGTCGATCTTGCGGGCCAATGGCACGACCTCCGTTTTTTATCACGGGTTTCGCGGCAGCGACGGTACCGGTGCGTTGGCGCGCGGGTTTGCGTCAGGGCCTAGCGTCACAGCGTTGGTGGAGCGCACCACGCCGGTACTCACTGGGCAAGCTGGCACGTGGAGCGATGTGGGGATTGGCCGAGGCGACATTGTGCGCGAAGGTCCATATTTCTACATGGTGGCCGAAGGTGCCCGTGGTTCAGCGCTGTGTGTTGCGAGTGCGCAATATGGCTGGGGTTTGGCCCGCTCGACCGATCTCGTACACTGGGAAACCTGGCCGTACAATGCGGTATTGACCGACACCGACGGCAATTGCGGCAATGATATGCCGGCGTGGCAAGTCATCGGCGATCGCATCATGGTGGTCACGACTAATGTAGGCACTACCGGCGTGCGCCGATTTAAACTTGAGGCCGCGGCACCTGCGGGCACTGTGCATGCAACCTATCAAGCCGAAGCCGACCTGATGCACCAAACCGGCCAGCTGCTGGGGCCTGATTGGGTGGCCATGGCTCCACGCGATAGTGCCGGCGTGATGGCCTACGGCCCCTACGTCAGCACACTGCCGTCAGGGCTAGCCGAAGCAACATTTCGCCTGGCAGGTAGCGGCACCGGCGGTGGCAACATGGTTGTTGCGACGCTCGACGTAAACGACGTCGCTTCGAATCGGCTTGTGGCGCAGGTAAATCTCATCAGCGCGCAACTGCCGGCCACGGGGTACGTCGACATCGTGCTGCCGTTTTTGGTTTCGCCAGATCCACATCCGCTGGAATTTCGAGTGTGGTGGAAAGGTGTCGGCACGCTGCGCCTCGATAGCGTAACGATCAAGGCAAAATAGTCGAGCTGCAGTGCAGGGCGAGGATGGCACAATCACCGTTGGCCAATGCAACGCAATCAACGCTGCCTAAATTTCGAGACTAATGCCCTGTTTGGCTCGGTCCC
>JAGPDK010000433.1 GCA_018057605.1 Kofleriaceae bacterium
CATCCTGACCTTGTGGTTGATCACGGAACGTACCGTGAGGTGCGCCGCATACCGACGTACGCAATCAATCCGCCTCGGGTCGGCGATCCGCCAGCGACGCGCTGTGTGTCGTTGGCCGGCGGCGAGCTGGTGCAGCTTGGTAAATCGCCTCGCCTCACCGACTACCACTGCACCACGTACGATGCGCGACCGCGCACCTGTCGCGAGTTCAGCTTGGGCTCAGACCATTGTTTACAAGCCCGCCAACGCGTTGGGTTATCGCTGTAGTGCCAATCACGGAAACATCGCCACCTGCATCAAGCCCGCGGTCTCGACCAGGCCTAGCGTTATATTCATGCACTGCACGGCTTGGCCGGCGGCGCCTTTAACCAAGTTGTCGATCGCTGCCATCGCCAGCACACGCCCGGTCCGCACATCCAAATCAACCGCAATATGAGCGCGATTGCTGCCACGCACCAGCGCGGTATCAGGCAACGCCCCTGCGGGCAACACCGTAACAAACGGCTCATGGTCGTACGCCGCATGCATCGCATCACGCAGCTGACCGAGCGTGACGGCAGTCGTCGTCGGCATCGCGTAGACACACGCCAAGATGCCGCGTGACATCGGCACCAAATGTGGGGTGAACAAAATGTTCAATGGCGTGCCTGCAGCCAGGCTCAATTCTTGTTCAATCTCGGGGGTGTGGCGATGGGTCCCAGCGACTTTGTAGGCCCGGATACCTTCACCGACTTCAGGAAAATGCGCGCTGCTGGATGGTGCACGGCCGGCCCCGGAAACACCACTTTTAGCGTCGACGATTAGCCCGTGCGCGTCGACCAAACCCGCCGCCAACAACGGGGCGATAGCCAAAATGCTAGCGGTTGGGTAACAACCGGGCACGGCAACCAGCCGGGCGTCACACAGCGCGGATCGATGCAGCTCGGGTAAGCCATACACCGCGTCGGCAAGCAGCATTGCAGCTGGATGGACGGCCCCATCTTGCCCATACCATTGCCGCCAAACCGCTTCCTCATGCAGCCGAAAATCAGCCGACAAATCGAAGACCCGTACCCCCCGCGTCACCAGTTCAGCCACGATCGCCGCGCTTTCGCCGTGCGGCAGTGCGCAGAACGCTACCGTTGCACGCGCGGCAATACTGACGGCATCGAACTCTTCCACCATCAAATCCAATACGCCACGCAAGTTACCAAAAACCTCATCGATTCGCCGCCCCGCTGCACGCTTGGCCGCCACCGCAACCACCGTGACATCGGGATGCAGCGCCAACAAGCGCAATAACTCGACGCCCGTGTAGCCCGAAGCCCCGATAACTGCGACTGCAATGGGTTTTGGAATATCCGTCATGCTGGTGTCCTTGGTAATTGCAGCTAACCAGCATCGCTTTGACACAGCGTCAAAGCTGCTGGCGGCCTCGCACCCCAGCGTGCGTCAACGTCCGGCTACCGGACGTCGTGCCTGGCCGCCACCGCCAGTCCAGTCGCGGGCACTGAACCTGCGCCGTACTACCCGGCAATGGTGAGTGACATCATTGCGCGCACTGCAAAGTACTCTTCGCTAATCGAGTACAAGACCAATTCTTTGATCTTGTCTTTGACTTGCGGTCCGCCAACCATCACCGGTTCCGCCGAGACCATCCGAGCCGCGACTTCGAGATCACCGCAGATGAGGAAGCCGGTGCGATGCGAAACTGCATCAACCGCGTGGCCCCAAGCTGCCAGATTGATTTCCGGCGCCGCTTGGATGAAGCGATTCACTACGGCCGCCAGCTGTTCGAGCACATGTGGCGGAATGCGCTTTTGCATTTCTGGCATGTACTGCTGCACCAACTGAACGCTGTCAGGTGGGATTGGGAAGCGTGGACTTACCAACGCAATCGCCGAAAGCATGGCAATCTTGAGCTCAGTGTTGGTTGGCAGCAACAGCTTGAGATAGTACTCAGGCCGCAAGTACGTCAATCGACGCGCTGACAAGAACGCTACTTCGCGCTCCGACTTGCCTTGCAGCAAGTGTGGCCGCACCACGAAGCTTGGGATCAGTTGATCCTTCTCGCTAAAGTTACCCAATTGAATGTCGGCCGGCTTGTTGTCCGCGACCAAGAAGACTTCCGGTGGTGGCACGTTGAGCACTTGCGACGCGTAGTAAAACAGCTTCGAGAACATCAACTCGCCTGGCAACACCAGCCGGTCTTTACGCTTGATGCCCGCATCCTTATGTGGATACGACTTCATCATCGCAACGGCTTGCCACACCGTACCGAAGATGGCGCTGATGTAACGGTTCTCGTCGGGATGAACCAATTTAGCCCAACCATCAGGCGTCAGACTGGCTTTGGCACGAGTGAAGCCACGGGGCTTGTACTGTTCATAGAAGCGCAGTTCTTCTTCATCGGCTTTCTTGAGGAAAGCCAACGTATTACACAAGCACCAAGTTTTGTCGTATTGGTGTGCGTCCATGTAAATGCGACGCAGCGCTTTATAACTGTCGTACTTGAATGGTTCATTGCGCAACATGCGCATGTGCTGCTCAACAGCCTTGTCGGCGTGATCCGGGCCTGCGACCAGATACAACTCCGCCAAGATTTCAGCACGGTCAGTGCCGTCGGCCCGCAACTCATTCTTCGGATCGAGTTGTTGTGCAAACTGGAATACTTCGGCAGCAGTTTGGTAATTCTTGAGGCGCGAGCGATAAATTTCGCCGAGCCCGTCGAGCAAACTAACCCGAACTTTGTGTAAGACCGGATTGTCATTCTGTGGCAGGCGCTTAACCATATCGCGATAGGCGCGCTCTTGACCCTTCCAATCTTTCTTGGTGGTCATGATCTTGTCGATCGATTCAAACGCCTTGAGGGCGCGTGGCACCAATTGGTCCGACATGCGGTCCGATGAGAAGAACGCATCCAGCGCAAAGTTGAAGAAATCAACAGCTTCATCGAGAGATTTCAACTCATCGCGACAGATCGTAGCTGCGGCTTGCTGATACGCCGCCTTACGCAACGGATCGGACTCGAGCGCAACGAAACGCTCGATGGTCTCCACCACTTTGCGCCACTGCTTGGTCTCCGTATAGAGATCGAGCAATTTTTGCAGCAGTTGGTGGTCATCCGGGGTGAATTCCAAGGCTTCGACATAGGCCGCCGTTGCCTTTTGCGGATTAGCGAGTTTGTCGCGATAGATCGCGCCAACTTCGTCGAGCAACTGAATCTTGTCCTTGGGCTGCGAGCTGGCAATCAAGCTGCGCTTGGCGTGAACCACCGCTTCCCAATCGTTCGCGGCTTGCTGTAGGTCGATGACCGCGAGCAACGTGTCACGATGGCTTGGATCAATTTCCAGTGCTTTTTCGAACATGTTGAGCGCTTTTTTGCGCTCACCCAATGCCTGCCGCACCATACCCAACCGATTGTAGATGCGGACGACATCGGCTTCCGATTGATTGTCGCGATGCTGCACCAAAATCGTCTGATAGATTTTGCCGGCGTTATCCCAATCTTGCATCTTGAAGAGCAAGTCGGCCCGGCCCGTGAGGGTCGGCAGATGCGTCGAATCGATGTCGTAGGCTGACTTGTAATAATTGAGGGCTTTTTGTGATTCGCCGATTTCATCTGCGGTTTTTGCAGCGCGATAGAACAGCTCGTTGAGTTCACGTGGATCGGGATGCAATTGCGCAACTTTGCGCACAAGCATATCGATGACCGGGGACAGCGCCTGCCATTCCTTAGCGGCAAAATACAGGTCGGCAAGTGGCCGGCCAGCTTCAACGTATTCGGGATCCAGCGCGATAACTGCCGCGTACAACTGCTTGGCTTGCTCAGGTGCATGCAGTTTATCTTGATAGATGTGACCGGCTTCATTGAGCAAGCGCACCTTGTCGGTCGTCACCGGGGTGTAGCTCTCGGCCCGAATCATCATTTGTGCGGCCTTGAGCCAGTCTCCGCGATCGGAGTACTGCTTTACCAAGGCTTCCATCGTGGCCACGTGCCCCGGATCGATCGTCAAGCCGCGTAAGAAATTGGCCTCCGAGGTTTCGGCATCCTGGAGCTGCATGTATTGAATGCGCCCCATTCGCCAGAACAAGTCCACCTGTTTGCGTGGCTCGTCCGTGATCCGGACCAATTGCGCCATCGATTCAATCGCACGATCCCACTCAGCAATTTTTTCGTACAGCCGACCCAAGGCATCGAGGGCACGGGGTTCTTCAGCCGAGAACGTGAGCACGTCAGTGTACGACTCAACGGCACGATCGAGATCGTTGAGTTGGGTTTCGTACACCGCACCCATAGCGCAATACAAATCGACCCGCGTGGCGTTGTCGGTCGTTGCCAAAATGTGGTTGCGGTAGGTTTCCACCAACGCTTCCGACTTGCCCGCTTGCGCGTACAAACGCGCCAATTCGCGGTAGGCCGCAAAATTCCGGCCGTCAACGGCAACGATTTTTTCCAAACATTCCGCAGCGCGGTCGAGTTTGCCGAAGCGCTCTTCCCACGCCGCCGCCATGCGCTCATACAATGCAACCCGCTCAGCATCCGATGGCGATGTATCGAGTTGGGCTTCAAGCACTTCAAGGTACTTCTCAGATTGATTGGTCTTTTCGTACAGCGATTCCAACGCACGCAGCGCTTGTTGGTTGCCTGGATCAATGTCAAGGACGCTTTGGTACGCGGCGATGGCGCGCCCTGCGTCATGGACACGGAGGTCCCAAATCTGCCCAGCTTCGAGGCGAAACAGCAGGCTCTCGCGCTCTTCTGGTTCTTGTTCGGCGCGTTTACCCAACACGTCGATTAGCGGCTCCCACTGCTCGGTGCGTCGGTACAAACGATCAAGCGCGACCAAAGCAGCTTTTGCTCCTGGCTTCTTTGAATCGTCGAGGTCGTCGGCCACCGCGCGCGCCTTGGCATCATACACCAGGGCTTGCTGATAGGCGTTAACTGCGCCAGGCACATCTTGCACCTGCATTTCCAACAACTCAGCAAGCTGCGTGTACAGCCCTGCCTTGCGTTGCGGCGATGGTTCCAAGCCCGCGTGTTTCTGCAACGTCTCGATGAGTTCATGCCACGAACCGCGCTTGCGCTGCAGTTCGGCCAAGGCCGTGAGTGCATTGGTGTGCGCAGGATCGAGCCGCAACGCTTGTTGCACCGAATGGATAGCCC